>DAOWEP010000113.1 GCA_030638455.1 Gammaproteobacteria bacterium | reverse complement strand
TCATCCCGGTCTGCCCAGCGGTTTCCGGTTTTGGTTTTATACCAGTTCCATGTGGCATCCTTGACTTGCGCATAACCATAAGCGGACGATTGTCGGAACCACGGTATTACCCATAACAGAGTTCCCCTTGGTGGCTTGGCGTCGTGTGTGAATTTAGATTCTTGATAGATAATGGCCAGCTGCACATGTACCGGCACACCCCATTTTTTATAAGAGCGGTAGGCGCTTTTATACCAGCCATCTTTCTCTCTGAAGATCTCACAACCGCTGTTCATGTTTTTAGGTGGAGAGGTCGAGCAAGCGGAAAGCACTACTATCATCAAGAGAGAAAGGCCACTCAGAGTAACTCGAAGAGTTTTTGATTTATTAATATTTAACGGTTGACCTGACACAGATAAACTCCGATATTAATTTTATAGCTAATGTCTGGTTTCCGGTATATCCGGTGAAAAACCAGCGGCAAATATTCTTTCTGCATCAACCGCATCAAACTGATATACCTGATTGCAGAAACTGCATTGCACTTCTATATCATTCTGTTCATCCAATATTTCATGCACCTCATCATAGCCCAGGCTACGCAAGGTTTCTTCTATCCGTTCACGCGTACAATCGCACCGGAACTTGACCGGCTCCGCATCAAAAAGACGGACATCTTCTTCATTAAATAACAGATGCAAAAGTTCCTTTACCGGAACTTCACGTAACTCTGATTCCTTGATGGTAGAGCCTAGATACACAACACGGTTCCAGACATCATCGTCATAAGGGTCGGGGTTGGCACCGCCTTCACCTGGCATTTCCTGTAACAAAAAACCGGCCGCCTGTTTGGCTCCGGCTGTTAGCCAGATTCGGGTATCGATCTGTTCTGAATCACGGAAATAATCTTCCAGCGCTTCTGCCAGACCAGCATCACCCAGCCCTACAATACTCTGGTAACGCTCACCCTCTTCTTCAGGCTCTACCGTAATCGCCAGACGCCCATTACCGAACAATTCACACAACGGCAAGTCCTTTACCTCATCTGAGTACTCCGCAACGCCACGGAAGGATCCATCAGAGTTTACCTGCGTTACCAACAAGGTAACCGGGCCATCGCCCTGAATTTGAATAGTGAGTGAACCGGAATATTTAATAGTTGCGCCTAGCAGAACAGCCGCCGCCATGGCCTCGCCCAGCAGGTTGCGGACGACTTCCGGATAATCGTGTTGTTCGATAACCGCCTGCCAACTGCTATCCAGGCGGGCAATCTCACCTCGAACATTACTATCTTCAAAAACGAACCGGTGCAGGCAGTCATGATCGCTCATTTAGTACTCCGCTAAGCTAGTATTAAGGAGTTCAGCGGGATAGAAAAACGGCTAGCTGCTAGGCGTACTTGCGCAGGGTTAGCCAATCTATCTCAAGCAAGTAAAGCTTCCGCTCCTGCTCACTCCCCTGACCTACGTCCTGTAGGCCACAACGCAGGCAGATGGCCGGGTTTTTACGAAACCAGAGTCATCTCGCCCGAAGGAAGCCACTCTTAAAGCACCACTACTGTGTTGCAGCCCTTGAAAAGGACTAGCCATTTCCTACGGACTGCGCCTTGTATTGGTGCTTTAAGAATGGCTCTGAACTCCTTAATACTAGCTTAGCGGAGTACCTGTATGGATGCTACTGAGGGAAATAACAGGGGGAAGACACCCAGAAAGGCTCTCAGCAAAAATTCTTTTATATCAACCTTTTAACTTACTTTTCAGAATCTGGTTAACCTGAGCAGGATTGGCCTTGCCTTTCGTGGCCTTCATAGCCTGCCCTACAAAGTAACCAAACAGTTTCTCCTTACCGGCCCGATATTCTTCGAGCTGTGACGGGCTATTGGCCAGAATATCATCAATGATTTTTTCGATCGCGCCGGTATCGGTGATTTGTTTCAGGCCTTTTTTCTCAATGATGGAATCTGCGTCACCTTCACCATTCCACATGGCCTCAAATATCGTTTTAGCTATTTTCCCCGAGATCGTATTGTCGGCGATGCGTTGCAAAAGGCCGCCTAGCATTTCAGGTGACACGGGTGATTCAGTAATTTCCTTATTCTCCTTGTTCAGCATGGCCGTTAATTCACCGGTTACCCAATTTGCCGCTAACTTCGACTGACCACCCGAAGCCGTGGCTACTGCTTCATAGTAATCGGCTAATTCCCTGGAGGATGTCAACACGTCGGCATCATATGCACCCAGACCAAAATCACTTATAAATCGCTGCTTCTTCTGCGCTGGCAACTCGGGCAAACTTTTGCGGACTTCTTCAATAAAACTGTCATCCATTTCTACCGGTAACAAATCCGGGTCCGGGAAATAGCGATAATCGTTCGCCTCTTCCTTACTGCGCATGGAACGGGTTTCATTACGGTCCGAATCATACAAACGGGTTTCCTGCATGACCTTCCCACCATCCTCGATCACATCAATCTGGCGTTCAATCTCAATATTGATCGCCTTCTCAACAAACCGGAATGAATTAATGTTCTTTAACTCAGCGCGCGTACCAAGTTCCTTTTGCCCTTTTGGACGCACCGAAACATTGGCATCACAACGAAATGAACCTTCCTGCATATTGCCGTCACAAATTTCCAGATACTGCACTAACGAGTGGATTTTTTTCATATAGGCCACGGCTTCTTCAGCCGAATTCATTTCAGGTTCTGAAACAATCTCCAGCAACGGAGTCCCGGCACGGTTCAGGTCTATTCCCGTCATACCATGAAAATCTTCATGCAGGGATTTTCCTGCATCTTCTTCCAGGTGTGCGCGGGTAACACCAATCGTTTTGGTTTCCCCGTTCTCGAGTTCAATTTCGATATGCCCACCTTCCACTATTGGAAGCTCGAACTGGCTGATTTGGTAACCTTTTGGCAAGTCTGGATAGAAATAATTTTTACGTGCAAATACAGATCGTCTTGAAACATTTGCGCCGATCGCCAGGCCAAATTTTGCTGCCATGCGCACGACTTCCTTGTTTAACACTGGCAAAACACCGGGCAAACCCAAATCTACCGCGCAGGCCTGAGTATTGGGCTCGGCACCATAGGCAGTTGGCGCAGCAGAAAAAATCTTGCTGCGAGTCGCCAGTTGCGCATGTATTTCAAGCCCTATAACTGTTTCCCATTCCATTCCGCCTAACCTCTTCGTTTCAAACCCTGTTTATTATTCAAACCCTTTCGGAATACGTGTGTGCCAGTCTGTTACCTGCTGATACTGGTGGGCAACGTTTAACAAACGTGCTTCATCAAAGTAGTTCCCGATTATTTGCAAACCAACCGGAAGCTCATTTACAAAACCCGCCGGAACTGACATTCCAGGCAGGCCTGCCAGATTTACTGCGATGGTATAAATATCAGAAAGGTACATGGTAATCGGGTCTTTCGTTTTTTCGCCCAGCCCGAACGCCGTAGTTGGTGCTGTTGGACTCATGATGACATCTACCTGCTCGAAGGCTTTTTTGAAGTCATCACTGATCAAACGGCGTATTTGCTGGGCCTTCAGATAATAGGCGTCATAGTAACCCGCTGACAAGGCGTAGGCGCCTATCAGAATACGGCGTTTGACTTCTTCCCCGAATCCTTCGCCTCTGGAACGCTTGTACAAATCTTCCAGGTCTACCGGATCTTTACAACGATGACCAAAACGCACCCCGTCCATGCGTGAAAGGTTGGAGGAACATTCTGCCGGAGCCACAACATAATAAGCCGGGGCCGCCAGTTTGCTATTGGGCAGACTAATATCAACCACTTCTGCGCCCAGCTTGCGGTATTCTGCAATTGCTTCATCAATGGTCCTGGCAACATTTGCATCCAGACCTTCTCCAAAGTATTCCTTCGGTAGGCCAATTTTTAAACCCTGAATCGAATCATTTAATGAGGCAGTATAATCCGGTACAGGTTGGTCCACGCAGGTTGAATCCCGCTCATCAAAACCCGCCATAGTCTGTAATACCAGCGCAGCGTCCTCTGCAGTACGCGCCATCGGGCCACCCTGATCCAGGCTTGAGGCAAATGCGATCATGCCATAGCGTGAAACCCGCCCATAGGTTGGTTTGATACCGGTGATGCCACATAAAGCAGCCGGCTGACGAATGGAGCCACCCGTGTCTGTACCAGTAGATGCAGGCGAAAGACGCGCGGCAACGGCGGACGCAGAACCACCTGAGGAGCCACCGGGTACAAGATTATCACCCCATGGATTTTTAACCGGGCCATAGTAGCTGGTCTCATTAGATGAACCCATCGCAAATTCATCCATGTTGGTCTTGCCCAGCATAATGGCACCAGCTTGCTGCATTTTTTCGGTAACACCTGCGTTATAGGGTGCAATAAAATTATCCAGCATTCTGGAACCACAACTGGTACGAACACCTTTGGTACAAAAAATATCTTTATGCGCAAAAGGAATACCGGTTAACGGACCAGCGCCACCAGCCTTTATTTTTTGATCGGCCTCGTGCGCAGCCGCCAATGCCTGTTCACCGGTTACTGTAATAAAGCTATTCAGATCTGGATCCAGCTGATCGATTCGTTTCAGGAAATGCTGTACCAGCTCTTCGCTGGAAAAGGCCCCTTCCTTTAGTCCTGAGGATAAGTCAACAATGGTTTTGGTATGCATACTCTTTATTTCTCTGGTTACTTCTTGATATATCTAATTTAAAACCGAACACTAATTAACCAAACCTTATTCAATTACCTTGGGCACGAGGAAAAGGCCCGCCTCGACCTGGGGCGCTACAGACTGGAACAATTCACGCTGGTTTTCTTCCGTAGCCTCATCTGCCCTTAATCTTTGGGGCAATTCCAGTGGGTGTGCCATAGGTGCCACATCACTGGTATCTACAGAATTCATTTGCTCGACAAAATCCAGAATATTTGACAGGTTTTTAGCGTATTCTGGAACATCTGCATCACTGATTTCCAGGCGCGCAAGATGTGCGATTTTTTTTACTTCATCAGAACCGAGTGCCATCTGAAATTCCTCTTCGAGCCAAACCAATAGTTGGCCTTGTGTGACTAATTTAACAGGACGGCTACGTTATCATATTAATACCTTGCTCAAAACCCCACCCGTTGCTACATTAGCTTTTAATATAATAAATTCAGGGCGACTAACAAAATGTTTAAACAATTAAGGGGGATGTTTTCCACTGATCTTTCGATAGATCTAGGAACCGCCAACACTCTTATCTATGTCAGAGGAATCGGGATTGTTCTGGATGAACCTTCTGTAGTCGCCATCCGCCAGGATCGAGGGCCAGGAGGGCCCAAAAGCCTCGTGGCAGTCGGTGAAGAAGCCAAGCAAATGCTGGGTCGAACACCCGGAAATATCACTACAATCAGGCCCTTAAAGGATGGGGTGATTGCGGATTTCACGGTCACCGAGAAAATGCTGCAGCACTTTATCCACAAGGCACATGATGCCAGGTTCTTCAAACCAAGCCCGAGAGTACTTATCTGCGTGCCTTGCGGCTCTACCCAGGTTGAGCGCCGCGCAATCAAGGAATCGGCTGGTGGGGCTGGCGCTCGTGAGGTCTATCTGATTGAAGAGCCTATGGCAGCAGCCATTGGGGCTGGCATGCCGGTAGATGAGGCAAGAGGCTCAATGGTGCTGGATATTGGCGGCGGGACCTCCGAAGTAGCGGTATTGTCGTTGAATGGAATTGTCTATTCTGCGTCCGTCAGGATCGGTGGAGACCGTTTTGATGAGGCCATTATCAGCTATGTCCGCCGTAACTATGGAACACTGATTGGTGAGGCCACTGCGGAACGCATCAAGATGGAAATCGGCTCCGCCTTCCCCGGTAGCGAGGTTCGTGAAGTCGATGTCAAGGGTCGAAATCTGGCTGAAGGGGTCCCTCGCAGCTTTACGCTGAACAGTAATGAAATACTGGAAGCATTACAGGAACCACTATCGGGCATTGTCGGTGCGGTAAAAACGGCACTGGAACAAACACCCCCTGAGCTTGGTGCTGATGTCGCCGAACGTGGCATCGTACTGACCGGCGGTGGTGCACTGCTAAAAGATCTGGACAGGTTGATTTCAGAAGAAACCGGCTTGCCCGTGGTGATCGCTGAAGAACCACTGACCTGTGTGGCTCGTGGTGGTGGCCGGGCACTGGAACTCATTGATGAGCACGGTGGGGATATCTTTACTGTTGAGTAGGGTCTGATTGTTTCTAAGTGACTTTTGTTTTCGAGTGACCTCCTGTCCAGATTATAGAAACTGACTTACTGTGCAGGAAGCCTGTTTAATATACTACATAGTAGATCCCCGCTTTTATGAGGTAAGATAGATCAAGCTATTATTTTCACAGGGCCCGCCCATTACTGCCCGACTGGTGCTGTTTGTGCTCTTGTCGGTATTGCTGATGACGCTTGACCATAAACAGCAACACCTGAAAACTGTACGCTCTGTTTTATCTGTTGCTGTATCCCCGATTCAATATCTGGTCAACCTTCCTGTCGATATGACACGCTGGTTTTCAGAAGGGCTGTCTTCACGTCAAACTCTTCTGGAAGAAAACACACGCCTGCATGCACAACAATTATTGTTACAGGCACGCGTGCAGAAGAACACCGCACTGGAAGTGGAAAACAGAAGACTACGAAAGCTGTTAGGCTCCTCATTCAAGGTGGCAGATCGGGTACTGATTGCTGAATTGTATGCCATTGACCTTGACCCGTATAAACACCTGGTACGAATTAACAAGGGCATCAATGAAGAGGTTTATGTAGACCAACCAGTACTTGATGCCTATGGCGTGATGGGACAGGTTATTGAAGTAAATCCGATATATTCAAGTGCGCGCCTGATCACTGACCCCAGCCACCTGATACCAGTACAGGTAAATCGTAACAGTATTCGCACCATTGCCGTAGGCACAGGCAATATACATCAACTGGAACTACCCTATCTTCCGAATAACGCGGATATCTTGCCAGGTGATTTATTGGTTACTTCCGGACTTGGACAAATCTATCCAACAGGTTATCCCGTCGCCATAGTAGAAAAGGTAATACATAATCCTGGACAACCTTTTGCAACTATTACCGCAAGACCTACAGCACACCTGAACCGTAGCAGGGAAATATTACTGGTCTGGTCTGCAACCCTGCCCCCAGATGAAGAAACCGCCGTGGATGATGAGCAAGAGGGAACGCCGCAATGAGGCAGTTCAGGCACCAGGGCGGCAAGATTATTATAGTGACTTTCATTGCAGCACTGATGCTAACCATTATTCCTTTACCTGATGCTATTGAAACTGCACGGCCTGAGTGGGTGGCGCTGGTACTGATCTACTGGTGCATGGCCTTGCCAGACAGGATCGGGGTTGGTTACGGATGGTTTTCAGGCCTGTTGCTGGACGTACTAAAAGGCTCACTACTTGGACAACATGCACTCGCTTTAGCGGTTGTCGCATACCTTACCCTGAAATTACACCAGCGTTTACGGGTATTCCCACCATGGCAACAAGCCTTTGTGGTTTTGGTAATGCTGGTGTTTATGCAACTACTTATTCTCTGGTTTGACGGTATTATTGGGCTACCTGCAAAAAACTGGCAGTACTGGCTTGCACCCCTTGCCGGCATGCTGCTCTGGCCAGGTATGTTCCTTGTGCTAAGAGAACTACGTCGCGCCTTTAAAGTAAGGTAGTCTCGACCAAATGAATAAAGTGCTAACCATAAAGCGTATAACGATATGATTCGCTTTAAATCAAAACATCATTTCAAGGACCACTTCGGAGAAACTCGGCTGTTTTTAAACAGGACCATTTGGTCACTGATCTTCATATTTCTACTAATCGGCATTGCCCTGTTCAGGCTATTCTATTTACAGGTAAGCAACCACTCACACTACACTACGCTATCACATGACAACCGGGTAAAAATAACCGCAGTACCCCCTACGCGTGGATTAATTTATGACCGTAACGGAATATTACTGGCAGAAAATCGACCTGCATATCGGCTGGAGATTATCCCGGAGCAAGTCCAGGACCTTGATCAGTTACTTGCCAAACTTCAGAAATTAATCCAGATCAGGGAAAACGACCTGGAAAAATTTAAAAAAACATACCGCTACAAACGTTCATTCGACAATATCCCACTTCGATTCAACCTGAGTGATGAAGAAGTCGCTCAACTAGCCGCCATCCAGCACAGATTACCCGGAATAAATATTACTGCAGGACTCACACGCCATTATCCTTCAACAGACAGCCTTGCCCATGTAGTAGGCTATGTCAGCAGGATAGATGAAAAAAGCTTGCAAAAAATTGATGTCTCCAACTATCGTGGAACCAGTCATATAGGAAAAATAGGGATTGAGCAATATCACGAAGATCTTCTCCATGGGCAGGTCGGATATCAAAGTGTTGAAACCAATGCGCAGGGCCGGGTACTAAGGGTTGTAGACAGGACTGCGCCTATACCGGGAAGCAACCTTCATCTTACACTTGATTCAGGATTGCAACATACCGCCGAACAGGCAATGGGTGATTATAGTGGAGCAGTCGTCACGATAGACCCCCGAACAGGGGATATCCTTACAATGGTAAGCACACCTACTTATAACCCAAATGCCTTTGTGAATGGTATTGGTTTCAAGGAGTATGCCGAAATTCGGAAAAACAGGTCTGAATTTAATCGTGCCTTATATGGCCAATATCCACCTGGGTCTACATATAAGCCATTTTTAGGGCTGGCTGGCCTGCATTTCAATACCGTAAATGTCCACTACGAACAATACTGCCCTGGATACTACCGACTCCCCGGAGAAGAGCGAAAGTTTCGCGACTGGAAAAAGTATGGACATGGAAATGTCACACTCGATGACGCCATCACAGAATCATGTGATGTATATTTTTATGATCTGGCCTACAACCTGGGCATTGACCGTATTTCCTCCTTCCTTGAACCTTTTGGCTTTGGTTCAAAAACAGGGATCACCCTGTATGGCGAAAAATCAGGTCTATTACCCTCCAGAGAATGGAAAAAAAATGCACGTAGGCAACCCTGGTTTCCGGGAGACACATTGAATGTAGGTATCGGACAGGGTGATGCTCTTGTTACCCCGCTACAACTGGCAATAGCCACAGCGAGGCTGGCAACCCAGGGACACAGGGTTATACCAAGACTGGTAAAGGCCATACAACCTTCTGAAGACATAGATGCAATTGAGCTACCAGTACAGAAACTGGAACCGATCAAAGGCATTAAAACTGAGCACTGGAAATATATCGCCCAATCCATGAAGCATGTGGTTCATTCCATTAAAGGCACGGCACATAGAATTGTTAGCAAGGAATATACCATTGCAGGCAAAACAGGAACCGCACAGGTTTTCGGAATAAAACAGGATGAAGAGTATGAAGAAGAAAAGGTGAAAGAAAAATTGCGTGACCATGCACTATTCATTTCATTTGCACC
>DAOWEP010000127.1 GCA_030638455.1 Gammaproteobacteria bacterium | reverse complement strand
CAGCAGACAACGCCTCCAACACCAGGGCAGAATAAGAAAGAACCTTTTCTGATACCGGTTGCTACAGGCCTTCTGGATGAAAATGGCGATGGTATTCCTTTGCAATTAGAAGGCGAGGAAAAATCAGCAAGCACTGCTTCAAGTGTGCTTCGCATAGAAAAAGAAAAAGAAGATTTCTGCTTTATCAATGTTCCTTCCAGGCCTGTGCCTTCATTCCTGAGGAATTTTTCTGCGCCGATCAAATTGGTTTATGAATATTCTGATGATGACCTGGCTTTCCTGCTTGCACATGATGATGATCCTTTTAACCAATGGGAGGCAGGACAGAGGCTGGCGACAAAATCGATGATGGATGCAATCGAAAACCATCAAGGTGATGAAAAAATCAGCGTGAGCCCAGATTTGATTGAGGCCATAAGGAAAGTTCTCGAGAATGACTTACTTGATCCTGCCATTAAGGCAGAGATTCTATTGTTGCCTTCAGAAGGCGTTCTCTCAGAATTACAGGAAACAATAGATGTAGAAATAACCCATTCGGTTCGTGAGAGCACCATTCGTCAGATTGCCGAAGGTCTACGGGATGAACTGCTGGAAATTTATCAGCAAACCAGCTCATGTGAGCCATATCAGTTCAATCCAGAAGCTGTGGGTAAACGGAGTCTGAAAAATATCTGCCTGTCACTTTTAATGCGCCTGAATGATGAATCCATATTTGAAATATGCAGCAGGCAGATAGAAAAAGCAGGCAATATGACAGATGTAATCAGTGCGCTTGCACAAATTACCAATGCCGATACTCCTGACAAACAAAGATTGCTGATTGCATTCTATGAAAAATGGAAGCATGAAAAACTGGTTATTGATAAGTGGCTTTCAATTCAGGCATGCTCAAGCTTGCCCGGCACACTGGATTCGGTAAAGCGATTACTGGAACATGAGTCCTTTGATATCAGGAACCCAAACAAGGTACGTGCACTGATTGGGGGATTTTGTATGGGCAATCCCATTAATTTCCATGCATCTGATGGCAGTGGCTATGAGTTCCTGGCAGGGCAGGTTATCCAGCTGGACAGTGCAAACCCACAAATAGCCGCCAGGTTATTGAATGGGCTGATCCGCTGGAAGCGATATGATCTAAATCGACAGGAAATAATGAAGAGCCAATTGGAGAGGGTATTACAAACACCCAAACTGTCTCCCGGTTGTTATGAAATTGCGACCAAGGGGCTGGCTTGAATTTATGACGAGTAAAGCGCTGAGCTGAATTAGGTCGATCTATTTTTTTAAGTGTAGTTCATCTGATAAAATCAAGCGCTAGTAACAGTCATGATCCCAGCTTATAGTCTGCTACTTTGACCCAAAGCAAGCTTTCTTAGTGGTATTTTTTTGGTCAATAGTGTGCAAGTCGCTAATCATTCAAGATTATCAATCTTAATTAACAAGAGCATACAGTAACCACAGTGCTGAAAGTCGAACTGCATACACATGAAATCCCTGATATCTTCGCAAATTTTAAAAACATTGTTGGTGAGGAACATTGGTTAAGGCGTGTAAAGTTAATTAAACAGTCGATTAAAGGTCACATATATCTAAAAGATCATTTCCACAAAGAAAACTCAATCGCTTTTGCGCTTAGCAAATACAGTGCATGTATAAAAAAATACGGGGGAATTCCGTTACAGGAAATTGAAAATCGTGAACTATATCCCGCAATAAGTTTTGCTGCGCAGACATTGTCCATTATTGAGCACGCATCAAATCAACAGAAGAAAGCATTGACCCGCCGCATTCATGGTGCGTTCAAGAATCCAGGTGACATGCGCGCAATTCAATTGGAAATGCTGGCAGCGACACATTTTGTTCGGCAGGGATATCCGATTTCTTGGCCAGAGATGGATGAAACTGGAAATTTCGATCTTTTAGTGAACGACATAGGTAGCAATGGGTTAGAGGTGGAGTGTAAATCAATATCTCGTGATAAAGGGAAAAAAATACATCAATTTGAAATACATGAGTTTTACAATCTCATTGCAAAAGAAATCAAACCTATCATACGAGACCTTGAGGTTGGTTTATCTGTTGTGCTTACCGTGCCGGAGCGTCTGCCTAGTCAGCATAGTAAAAGAAAGGCATTGGCTAATCGTATTGGTAACCAAATTCTAGCGGCTCACAGCAAATCATTCGAAGATGGCTGCGATATTCGCATTACAGAGTTTGATTTCTACAGCAATTTCGATAATGTATCAAGTGCACACGGTGCTATAGATATAGACATGATCGACCAGATCACAGAAACTAAAAATCGCGGGGCCGCGGTGATTGGGAATCACTGTGGCGGCGGCGTCATATTTGTCGTACAAAGCCGTCAAGATGATACGTTATTGGATTCCATTTTTAATACTCTAAATAGGTCTGCAAAAAATCAGCTAAATAAAACTCGTCCAGCGTTGTTTCTAGTAGGTTTTCATGATCTTGAAATAAATGCACTGTATGAGATAGCGCAACATGACGCCGATTCACAGAATCCACCTACACCTCTTCGGATTGGAGTTAGTAATTTTCTTTCTAGTAAAAATCGTGATCATATCGTTAGCATAAGCTTCATTGGTGACGAATTACTTACAACGAAGAAAAATGGAGACTTAACAAGCGGCGGTGCCTCATATACTTTTACGAAAGAGGAAAGTATTTTTTGGCATAAAGACTTTATTAAGATATTACAATAGGTAATGTATACTTGCCTCTTTTCGACCAACCATTCAAGATAACAATCTGAATGGCTGTCACTGGTGGTTATATAAGTAGCCCCCTGTGCCGTGTTTACCTTTACATCTCGTCTGGATTGAACCCTGCCATTTCAAATAACCTGCGGGCTTCTTCTTCATTCTTTTCTACACCACGACCTTCCATGTACATCATGGCCAGAGTCGACATGGAGCCCTGCATGCCTTGGTCAGCAGCCAGCGTGAACCACTTGACGGCTTCATTGGCATCCTTTTCTACACATTCGCCTTCCATGTACATAAAGCCAAGTCCATGTTGTGCCAGAGCATGTCCCTGTTCTGCGGCCTTGCGCATATAGTCAGCAGCGTTTTGATCGCTCTTTACCATGCCGAGGCCATTCTGACACATGATCGCCATACGGAATTGGGCGTCCGGGTTCCCTGATTCTGCCAGTGGGGATAATAGCCGGCTTGCTGTAGAGAAACTCTTGGTTTCAAAGGCGGCGATCCCGCTCGCGAGGCTTGTATCATCTATTACTGCTCCGGACATTTTGTGCTCCCGTATAATTCCTTAGTATGCATATGGTATGGTTGACTATTAAGAGGTAGTATATATCTTTCGTAGAACAGTAACACACTGATTTTATATGGTTAATAGCTAGTAAAACCGTGTAACATCAGGAGATTAATAAAATGCTGTAAAACATGTATCATACTCGCCCCCTGTTCAATCAAAGCTGATGTTACAGGGTAATATGAATACTGGTTGAGCTTAGAGAAACTAATGCAGGAACAACAACTTAACAATGTAAATGTAATCTCGCAGGATTTGCTGCCGACACCCGGGCAAATCAAATCGGAGTTGCCGATTACAGAATCTGCCAGCCGGACAATTTTAAAGGGCAGGGAGGTTATTCAAAACATTCTGGAGCATAAGGACCCCAGGCTGTTTGTTGTGGTTGGACCCTGTTCTATACATGACACCGAGGCCGCGATTGAATATGCGCAACGTCTGGTGAAGTTGGCGGATGAAGTAAAAGATAGTTTGTTCCTGGTGATGCGTGTCTATTTTGAAAAACCAAGAACCTCTGTGGGCTGGAAGGGCTTAATCAACGACCCTTACATGGATGATTCATTCCATATCGAAAAAGGACTGTTCAAGGCACGTGAGTTGCTATTACAACTAGCTGAGATGGGCTTGTCTACAGCTACTGAGGCGCTGGATCCCATCACCCCCCAATACCTCTCTGATCTGATTACATGGACAGCCATTGGTGCAAGAACAACTGAATCACAGACTCACCGGGAAATGTCCAGTGGCCTGTCAACCCCTGTGGGCTTCAAGAACGGTACCGATGGAAATTTACAGGTTGCGATTAATGCATTGCATTCTGTATCCCAGCCACATCATTTTCTGGGTATCGACCAGCAGGGCAAGTGTGCCGTGTTTCATACCCGAGGCAATGCATACGGTCACGTAGTATTGCGTGGTGGTGGTGGAAAACAAAACTACGATGCAAGCAGTATTGCTTTGTGTGAGCGGGAACTTGAAAGTGCGGGTTTACCCATGAATCTAGTTGTAGATTGTAGTCATGGTAATTCAAAAAAAGACCATCGTCTGCAGGTCGAGGTGCTTGAAAACATCAGCCAGCAGATTATAGACGGTAATCGTTCTATTATTGGCGCAATGCTGGAAAGTAATCTCCATGAAGGTAATCAGAAAGTACCAGAGGATCTGTCTAAACTGAAATACGGGGTATCCGTCACCGATGCCTGTATGGATTGGGAGACAACTGAACAAATGCTGAGGCATACCCATGAGCAATTGAAAGATGTCCTGCCAAAGCGTTAAGATTCTGGCGAGTTACAAATGGGTGTGAACTAAAACTTTCTGCAGTTATTCGGTTCTTATTAGCCCTTACAGTTTTTTAACACCATAAACCTGTACAGTAAGTAACTTTCTGGGTCCCTGTGTCGTATCTCCACCTACAAGCTGTATCCCGTTCCCCGAAGCAGTTTCAAACAGACCATCACTGAATGCCTGTAGCCAGGTTTCATCAGTTTCTGATAGTATCAATGATAAAGTTGCCCAGACAGCCTGTGCAGATTGGTTTGTTATCTCGCCAATGGGTTTTTCAAGTAACTTTCGTCCAATAAAGGCTGGATCCTGGTCTGCTTCAAAGTCAGTGCCTTCAAGCAGGGTACTGGATGCTGTCAACACCTGTATATGATCACCAGAGTTGCTATCTGGTCTTAGTAGAGCAGCGTCATCACCAATTCCCAGCACTACATGATTAGGGTCGGTAACCGTTTTGTTAAAGAAGCGATCAATTAGATTGAATTCAGTAATGCTCATCTTTTTACAGTCTCGGTCAGAAGTAATAATTCAGATCAATTTGAATATAATCATCATTACGTATGGTATAAAGCAGATCGGAAGCTGGGAAATTCTGATAAGCACGCGCCTCGATGCCGAGTTTCCAACTGTTTCCCAGTCTTCGGCTGGCTTCAATGCTTAAGGCCCTTGCATGGCTTCTGTCATCCACAATTACACCTATCAATGCCTCCGTGCTCTGGACATCATTAAGGGTGAATCGTGCCGCCAGCATCACATCGTCCTGTAGCGCAGTTGGTGCTGCATCACCCCGGTTGTCATACAAATATTCCAACACTATTCCTAAGTCCGTAGCGGACTCCACAATGCCGTAGAAGGTATACTCTAGTCCTGCCGTTGCAGCATTGTAACTTGTGCCTTGTCCGGTTCTCCTGATTGCTTCCAGCTTCCATAACCAGTTTTCCTTTGTTGCCTGAATGTCCAGCCCGGTTTGATGTATCAAATTATAGAATGGAATGAATACCGTCTGGTTTGTGTGATCCGTACCTGCTACAAGACTCGGATCACGACTGGTGCCAATAAAATGTGAGACCCCCATGTCCCAGTCACCCACGCTATGCGACCAGCGGATGGCATAATCAATATGTTTCTTTTTCCTGGATGACTGGTAAGACCTTTGGTCGTTGTCTACCCTTGGTTGCGTCCGTAACCTGCCTTCTACTCCTGGAAAGGTGCGCTCACGAAAACCGGGCAATACAAATAGATCAATGGTGCCCCAGTCCCGTATCAGGGCCAGGTTAATCATGGGCTGGCCGAGTTTGTCTTCGCCGTCCGAGCTTTCTGCCAGATCCGTCTGGTTGATAATATCGACAAGGTGCTGCGATTCAGTAACCCCCCAGAAGACCTTTCCAATGCCAGCCCTTAGTTCCCAGTCACGGCCAACTTTTTCCCATAAAAGCTCACGGATGTCGTAGTGGCTCCGGTCTCCATCATGTTCATCTACCCTAAAAAATGGAGTAAACCTCAGGCTCCCATTGCGATCGGTCAAACTTAGATAAAGCTCCGGTTGCAATACAAAGGAAAGATTCGTTCTGCCAGACTGGCCTGAATATTGTGGCCCATTCTGGAATGTGCGTAGTTCAAGTCCAGTATATCCGGACCATTTAACTTCCGTATTTGAAAAAATTGTTGAGAAAAATCTGCCAGCTTGTAGTTCATTTGCCAGGCAGTTACTGGTTGCTGAAATGAAACAGAAATAAAGGATGGCCTGTGTCAGTACATAATACTTACGAGCGAAAGAGAGCCACAGCATAAAAGAATCGTCTATCTAGCCCGCTTGAGGCTGTTTCGGTCAAAATCACGATTCGTAAAGCCAACCTTGAACTTGTAGTCTTTCCAGTTCAAGGTCGTACTTTTTCCGCTTTGGTGGTTCAGCATTTCCATTACATTCGGGCGCCAGTACTGATTTAAATACTGTTTGTAATTCTTGAAAGTAAGCGTCTTGAGTAATGAATTCTTCCGGTCATAAAAGACCGTCTTCAATGGCGCGTACATGGTTTGGTCTATCCAGATCTGTTGTCGTGTATAACCAGAATGTTTGTATGCAGGGTATTGTTCAATAAGAAATACATTTTTCCCATCTAGCATTTCCTCCTTCAGATATTTGTAGGTATATTTATCCACTTCCTGTGAAGAAATATCCTCAAATGCAAATTCACTGCCCATAAATGGGCCGGATTTATTGCTGGATGAGATGCGTTTTACACGTTTAAGTGCCGGGAGATAAAGCCACTGCTCATCCGGCTTT
>DAOWEP010000104.1 GCA_030638455.1 Gammaproteobacteria bacterium | reverse complement strand
GTCATCCTTTTTTCACGGGAAAACAAAAGATTGTTGATACTGCAGGACGCGTTGATAAATTCCGCCGCAAGTATGGAAAGAAAACCTGATTCCAAGATCAATTGTCTACTGCCTATGGCAGAAAAGCACTCATCACCAAAAAAAGAGGCGCCCGAAACAGGCGCCTTTTTTTGTGGGGAGTTTTTATGGTAAGAAATATTTTGCTGGTAAAGAACTTTTATACATTCCCTGCATCTTCCTTATTACTACTCTCCACTTTATTACTATCAACTATTGCAGGCATCTCCTCTTCATATGCCTCCTGCAATACAAATCACTTCGACCTGTCTGCAAAGGTAAAATCTATTCACGATGGTGATACCATAAGGCTGGAAACAGATGAAAAATTGCGCCTGATTGGCATTAATACCCCTGAACTTGGTCATGACGGTCAGAAACCACAGCCATATTCATGGGAGGCGAAAAAACAATTAACCCAGCTTTTGCATCAGCACAATAACCAGGTCAAATTAAGATATGACGTACAAAAGAAAGATAAATACTATCGTCTTCTTGCGCATCTGTATTTAAATAACGGTGTTAGTATTTCAGAATGGCTACTGGAAAAAGGACTGGCAACAGTCCTGACTGTCCCCCCTAATATCTGGCAGCTCTCTTGCTATAAGGCAGCAGAAAAACGTGCTCAGGTAGCTAAACTCGGCATCTGGTCACTTCCATCCTATCAACCAATCGAATCCAGTACACTCAAGAATGCTCAGAGGGGTTTTCGTCTGATTCGTGGTAAAGTAGTGCGTATAGGCCACAGTAAAAAATCAGTCTGGCTTAACCTGACAGGTAAAATGGCTCTACGAATCGATCGAAAGGATTTATCCTACTTTCAACAAATGAACCCTGAAACCCTGATAGGAAAAACAATTATCTCGCGTGGGTGGTTATATTCATATAAAGGGGAGCTCCGTATGCAAATACGCCACCCGGCCGCTCTGGAAGTAATACAGGATATATAACAAAAACTATATTTTTGTTTCACATGCATGGGCACCGTTATTTGCTAACCGCATAACCCTTCATGGAATAAGTATTTAAACAAACTGCGCTGACAATGTGCTCGATATCTGTCAAAATCTGCCAACAGATATAAAAGTAAAATATACGGTGCTCGATATAGCAATTACGACAGGAGCAGATATGAAGAAAATCGGTATAGTAGGTGCAGGAAGAGTAGGCGAAACTACCGCTCAAATGCTGGCCATCCGTGAACTTGCTCATCAGGTGTCCTTACTGGACCTGCGTGAAGGGGCCGCTGAGGGTGCAGCACTGGACATACAGGAATCTGCCGCCATGCATGGCTTTGATACCCGGCTAACCGGAAGCACCAGTCCTGAAATACTTGAAGGATCCAATATCGTAATTATAACTGCAGGCATGCCGCGCAAACCGGGCATGTCTCGCTCTGATGTGCTGGATGCAAACCTGAGCATTACCACCTCAATAGTAAATGACATAAAAAAAGTGTCACCAGATGCCATGATGATCATCGTCAGCAACCCGGTGGATATCATGACACACCATGCATGGAAACTAAGCGGCTGCGATAGAAACAGGATAATTGGACTATCAGGTGCTCTGGATGCTGCAAGAATGGCTGCATTTGTGGCGATGGAGACAGGTTTTTCCGCAAGAGATATTTCTACCATGGTGCTGGGTGGGCATGGGGACACTATGGTACCACTCCCTCGTTATACCAGTATCCGTGGAATACCCCTTGATCATTTCCTTGATGCAGAAACGATTGACCGCATTGTGGATAGAACCAGAAATGGAGGCGCTGAAATTCTTTCTCTGAAGAAAAACAGTAGTGCTTATGGAGCGCCAGCTGCCGCAATCACTGAAATGGTAGATGCCATTGTGCATGACCGTAAAAGCATAATCCCTTGTGTTGCCATTCTGAATGGTGAATATGATCAAAAAGATATTGCGATGGGTGTACCTGCGGTACTTGGGGAAGGTGGCCTGGAAAGAGTAATAGAGCTGCCACTGAACCCTGAGGAAATTTCGGCATTCAATAACTCAGTGAATGCTGTTAAAGCTGACCTGGAGCGGATAGCTTAAAATCGCCCCTTCCTGCAAACATATTGAAAAAGAAATACTGGATATTAATATTTAAGCTTTAACAACACTTCCACTTCTTCAAGATTAGCACGTTGCATAGGCTTACCATCAACAGCGCTAAGCGCTGGATGACGTAGCCCTTCTAGCGGAAATACGATCAGAATCACCGGTATATCACCAGCCATGAAACGATACGTCGGATACACAGATTGTTCCTCGCGTGTACTCTTTACCCGCTTATCTCCTTCCTGAAAAGGAATATTTCGGTCTATAAGAAAAAAACTGACTTGCTCTGGCTGGTCAGCAAACAAATGTAATTCAATATTTGAATGTTTGCCCGCCGTACCATTTAATACCATACCCACAAGGCGTGGCCGGAAGTCCCGTAACATGTTCATGGCTTCGGTAGCCGTTTTACGTAACTCTCTCAACTTTTCTGGCTGGCTTTCAGAATGAAATAAACGATGATGTTCCGAAAGTGCCTGTTCAATCTCAGAATTACGGGGCAGGTTCCGTGTATCAGGTGCGCCTAAATGAGCGGCCGCCTTTCTTTTTGCTGACTGATAATCCTGATTTCCGCTCTCAGCAATTATTCTCGCTGCCTCCATGGCAAGCCTCTGTCTCATCTGTTGCTCTTTGGTATGGCGCATGATTGTACTTCTAACTTTAACCTAGATTAATCAGTTGAAAGATTTAGACTCAAGATATTCGTTCATGACTTATTCGGAGGTTCCTTAATTATATGTTTCCGACTACCGATTCCCTGATATGCTTTTTAGAAGATCTGCTCAGGAACACTTTGTTTGCTACCAGATACACCATCTGGTGACCTTGACTTATCACCTTCTGTTAGTATCTTGGGTATCCGGCCAGAACGAAATATCTCAAATATTGCATTTGGAGTACGACTATCCGCCAGTTGTCCGGTTTTTGGATCAATTTTAACAGTAACCAGTCCGGGCGGCTGCTCAAGAGGTGCCTCGGGTTTTCCCTTAAGCGCTTTACCCATAAATTCTATCCACATTGGCAAGGCAGCCCGACCACCTGTTTCACGATTCCCGAGTGAACGTACCTGATCAAAACCAACCCAGGCTGTAGTCACAAGGTCTGCATTAAATCCTGAGAACCAGGCATCACGCTGATCATTGGTTGTACCGGTTTTACCCGCAAGGTCACTACGCCCGAGTTTCTTTGCTTTCCTGCCCGTTCCCCGGTTAATTACATCTCTCATTAGTGAATAGGTCAAATACACATTTTGCGGATCCAGAATTCGCTCAGCAAGCCTGGGTGGAATCTGGTCATTCAACTCATTTTCTTCGGGTAAAGCACCGGACACATCAATACTTGCATCAACAATATGGCCTGTATCGGGAGGCTGCACAGGCTGCCCTACATCTGATGCTAAAACACCCTCAACAAGATCCTTTTCACATGGGATACAGGCAGTAAGCGGGTTTGCTTGATATAAAATCTCTCCATTACTACTTTCTATACGTGATATAAAATGGGATTCCACCTTGAACCCTCCGTTTGCAAAGGCCGTGTATGCGGATGCCAGTTGCAGTGGTGTAACTGAACCACTACCAAGTGCCAGCGATAAATTTCTTGGTAGTGCTGTATCCGGAAATCCAAACCTGGAGGCATAATTTATCGCGTATTTGACGCCTATGGCACGTAACAACCGGATAGAAACAAGGTTCCTCGACTTTATTAATGCCTCACGTAGCCTCGTGGGACCAAAAAATTTCCCACTATAATTCTCCGGTCTCCATGTATTTTCAAGTGCCGGATCCTCAAAAACAACAGGTGCATCATTAATCAGGGTCGCGGTTGTATAGCCCCTGTTCAGAGCCGCAGAGTAAATAAAAGGTTTAAAGTTTGACCCCGGCTGACGATGCGCCTGTACTACGCGGTTAAATTTACTTAGAGAAAAATCAAAGCCTCCAACAAGTGCTGTAATGGCACCGTCTTCCGGTTTTACTGCAACCAGGGCTCCCGCTACCGTAGGAACCTGTGCCAATCGCCAATGTTGCTCATCCCCGGTTTCCTGTAAATAAACAATATCACCAGGCTGCAATATTTCGGACGCAACTTTTGGTTTGGGGCCGCGTTGTGTATCACTAATAAAGGGTCTTGCCCATTTAAGGCTTTCCCAGCCTAATAAGGCCTCCTCTATTCCACCCAGATATACCCTTGCTTCATGTTCCTGGACAGATGTTACTACTGCCGGCCTTAATCCCCCCACTACAGAGATTGCCTTTAATATCTCATCCAGTTCGTTAAGCTGATGACTGTCGGCAGACATAATATCTTCTGCTTCTACAACTATTCTTCGTGATGAACCCCGATAACCATGGCGACGATCATATTCGATCAGCGCATTACGAAGTGCATGCCGTGCTGCCTGCTGTTGCTCGCTATCGATGGTGGTCACTACGCGATACCCTGCAGTATAAGCATCATCACTATATCTACGAACCATATCCGCACGAACCATCTCAGCCACATACGGGGCCTCTACTTCAACCATTAGCCCATGCCATTTGGCCGTTATGCTTTCTTCTCGCGCCTGCATGTACTCATCATCACTGATAAAACCCAGCTTTATCATACGCCCCAACACGTAATCTCGACGTGAAAGCGCACGCTCGGGGCTTACAATAGGATTGTATCGTGAAGGGGCTTTAGGCAGTCCTGCTATCATCGCTGTCTGGGCAAGACTTAAGGCATCTATAGTTTTACCATAATAAACCTGTGCTGCAGCCTGCACCCCGTATGATCGGTGACCAAGATAGATCTTATTAAAATACAACTCCAGTATTTCCTGTTTACTTAGTTCACGCTCTATCTTCAGGGCAAGGAAAATTTCATTAAATTTTCGCAAAAACGTTTTTTCCCTGGTCAGAAAAAAGTTTCGTGCCACCTGCATGGTAATCGTACTACCGCCTTGCCCTTTTTCACCGGTTCGGATCAAATGTAGTGCAGCACGTAATAGCCCATGATAGTCGACACCAGGATGGGAAAAGAACCTGTCATCTTCAGCGGCCAGAAAAGCATTGGACATCTGTTCTGGAACATCGGCATATTTGACAGGGGTACGTCTCTTTTCTCCGAATTCAGCCATTAACAGGCCATCTGTAGTGTAGACACGCAAAGGAACCTGTAGCTGAATTTCCTTAAGGCTTTCAATAGAAGGTAAATTTGGTGCGAGATAAAGATACACAGCAGCGATAAGCAATACTCCTGCTGTTACCGCACCAAAAAGCACGGTCAATATGAATCGTAGAAATCTAAAAAATCTCTTCATTTGTTATGGTTATTTCTGGCCATAAAAACTATAAAAAAATAGTTAAAATAGGAAAACAGGGCTCCAATAATGGAATATGGAAAAGTGTGCTGCAATCTACAATACTTCACACAAAAATACTCATAAATACAATATTAATTGTCAACTACTATACATAAATATCAATAAACTCTAATAGAGTTAAAGAAAATGCCTGATCCGACGATAATCTAGGGCAAGATACTATAAATTCCAGTGGAAGGCACTTGGTTGACAAAGGCTTGTCCATGGCATTTAATGTTACTAGGCATATTATCGCCATAAGCACGAGAAAAAAAAGGAAAAAATAAATAATGGGGTTATTTTCAGGGAAAAATCCCACCCTTCTTGGTCTTGATATCAGCTCAACTGCGGTAAAACTGCTGGAGCTGAGCAGTAGTGGTGGAGGCCGCTTACGGGTTGAAAGTTACGCGGTAGAAGCTCTGCCACCTAACTCTGTGGTTGAAAAGAATATCGCGGATGTTGAGGCTGTTGGCGAAAGCATCAGACGAGCTGTAAAACGCTCGGGAACACGCACCAAACAAGCCGCGGTTGCTGTTGCTGGATCTTCAGTAATCACCAAAATAATTACAATGAATGCATCATTAAAAGATGATGAAATGGAAGGCCAGATCGAACTCGAGGCCGACCAGTATATCCCATACCCATTGGAAGAAGTAAATCTTGATTTTGAAGTACTAGGCCCCTCCGACAAGAACCCTGAGGCCGTTGATGTATTGCTCGCAGCATCAAGAAGCGAAAATGTAGATATGCGGGTAGCCGCACTTGAAATTGGTGGTTTAATTGCAAAAATAGTAGATGTAGAAGCCTACGCACTGGAAAATGCCTTTGCATATGTAGCAGAACAGCTGCCAGGCGGAGGAAAAGACCAGACTATTGCGGTCGTGGATATCGGTGCCACCATGACAACACTAAATGTGTTACATGATCTGAAGATTATATATACGCGTGAACAGGTGTTTGGGGGCAAGCAGCTAACAGAAGAAATCATGCGCCGCTACGGTTTATCTTATGAAGAAGCCGGGATGGCAAAACGCCAGGGCGGACTACCGGATAATTATGCATCTGAAGTACTGGACCCTTTCAAAGATGCTATGTCACAACAGGTTAGCCGGTCTTTGCAGTTCTTTTTCTCTTCAAGTCAATTTAACAGTGTTGACCATATCGTGATGGCAGGTGGAAGTTCATCTATCGCAGGTGCAGATGAGCTGATTGAATCAAAAATTGGAACAACAACCAGCATCGCAAACCCTTTTGCCAATATGTCGCTTTCCAGCAAGGTAAAACCACAAACATTGAGTAATGATGCTCCCGCATTAATGATAGCCTGCGGACTTGCTTTAAGGAGCTTTGACTAAGATGGCGCGCATCAACCTGCTGCCCTGGCGTGAAGAACTACGCGCGGAAAAGCAAAAAAACTTTTTAACCATCCTGGGTACTGCAGTTGCATGCACCGGGATAATCATGGCGGGCGTACACGTTTATTTTGTAGACAGGATAGATTACCAGTCCCGTCGGAATACTTATCTTACAGGCGAAATACGGCACCTGGACAATAAAATCAAGGAGATTAACGAACTGGAATCAACCAAAAGAAATTTACAGGCTCGTCTGGATATCATCCAGCAACTGCAAAGCAGTCGGCCTGAGATAGTCCATCTTTTTGATGAACTGGTTCAAACGATTCCGGATGGCGTATATCTGACAAAGGTTAGTCAGAAAGGCGGAACCATAAGCCTGGTGGGAGTTGCACAATCAAATGCAAGAGTATCCAGCTATATGTGGGGGCTTGATAAATCTGAATGGCTAACAAGTCCGAAACTCAGTGTAATCAAAACTACTGAAAAAGAAGGCCAGAGGAACAGTAACTTTACTTTGAATGTTACCCAGGCTAGTAAAAAGAAAGCAGCAGAAGAGAATATGTAAATGGATCTATCAGAGCTTAATGAACTAGATATTAATAATGTTGGTAGCTGGCCGCTGCCAGTAAAGATGGTACTGGTAGTAATTATATGCATCCTGGTAGCTGGTGGAGCCTACTGGTTTGATACACAAGACCAGATTGCCCAACTTGATAAGATTGGAGCTGAAGAAAAAGGTCTTAAAGACACGCTAAGGATAAAGGCCAAAAAAGCTGCCAACCTGGATAAACTCAAGCAGCAACTTGAAGAAATGAGGGTTTCCTTCAAAAAGCTGAGCCGTCAGCTCCCCAACAAAACCGAAGTAGCGGCCCTGTTGGTAGATATTTCACAAACAGGACTGGCAAGCGGACTGGAATTTGAATTATTCAAACCGCTGGCAGAAAACCGCAAGGATTTTTATGCCGATTTGCCTATCGAAATCAGGGTCAAGGGCTCTTACCATGAGTTTGGTAACTTTGTAAGCGGGATAGCTGCACTGCCGCGCATTGTTACTTTACATAACATTAATATTTCACCACTACAGAAAAATGATGCGCAAGGAAAGCTCATGATGTCAGCTACAGCAAAAACGTACCGTTACCTGGATGAAGAAGAATCTTCTCCGCAGAAGAAACCAAAGCGTAGATAAAAGACTACCGGATATCGATAATGACGAATTTAGGTTCAAAAAATTCAGCCCAAATAACATATGCACGACTCCTGTACAGGCTGTCATCAATATTTCTTGTATTTAGTCTCGCTGCCTGTAGCAGTGATATGACTGACTTGACCGCTTTTGTTGAAAAAGCCAAGGCAACAAAGTCGAGTCATGTAGCACCGCTGCCAGAAATAAAGCCACATGAAACCTTCAACTACCAGGCTACCCAGCTAAGAAACCCTTTTGAACCATTCGCAGCCAAAAGACCACGGCCCATTGGACAAAAAGGTGGCGGTACAGGCAAAGGCCCCAAGCCAATCCCGGGACGCCCACGTGAAGCACTAGAAGCATTCTCGCTCGATACTCTGAGGATGGTAGGTACCCTGGAGCAAGGGGAAGGAAAGTGGGCATTGGTCAAGGCCAGTGATGGCACTATACACAGGGTTACGCCAGGCAATTACCTTGGCCAAAATCATGGAAAAATTGTAACGATTACTGAAAATAAAATTGAATTAACAGAAATTGCACCGGATGGTCTCGGGGACTGGATGGAACGCCCTGCAACTATGGCGTTAAGTGAATAGCCCCAGGGGGAGAGTACATAATGATAACAAAATACTACAAAAACTCGACTGATAACGTAACCGTAGCATCGCGATCTATGGAAGATGTTCTGGTTTCTAAACTTCTAATTTCTAAATTCAGGGGCATTGAATACTTCCTGCTAGGCATTCTACTACTGGGATTTTCACTAACAGGAAACACCCTGGCCGCCACAAATGAGGCAAATGAACTTAGCGACATCAGTGTTGCCAGTATGCCTGATGACCGAGTGCAAATTACTTTAACCCTTGCCAAAGAAGCTACAAAACAACCGATCAGCTTTACTATTGATAACCCGGCCAGAATTGCACTGGATCTGCCAGATACACATAATCGACTGGCTAAACGCAGACAAAGTATTGGGGTTGGCGTGGCCAGGAGCATTACTGCCGTGGAAGCTAAAGGACGGACACGAATAGTGTTAAACTTGGAGAAAATGGTGCCTTATGAAACAAAAATCAGCGGAAACAAGGTTATTCTGACGCTGGGAAGCGGTACGACTTCATCGGTAGCCAGTTCAAGTAGTACAGATAGCACTTCGATCGGCAGTTCTATGCAGGCAAAACCTTCAACGGTACAGCCAGGAATTACCACTGTAGATTTTCGCCGAGGAACAAAAGGCGAGGGCCGTGTAATAGTATCGTT
>DAOWEP010000015.1 GCA_030638455.1 Gammaproteobacteria bacterium | reverse complement strand
TTTTATTTGGGAATGGCATTTGCGTATTACGTGGTGTTTCCACTCGTTTTTAAATTTTTTATCAGTGTTGCGCCAGAAGCTATTACCTATACGCCTGATATCGGTAGCTATCTGGATATAGTGTTAACCTTGTTTTTTGCCTTTGGCGTTGCCTTTGAGGTACCAATAGCAACCATACTGCTGGTATGGACAGGTACAACAACTCCCGAAAAGCTGGCAGAAAAGAGGCCTTACGTGGTTCTGGGTGCCTTTGTGGCGGGTATGCTGTTAACTCCGCCAGATGTGATATCACAAACCTTGCTGGCATTGCCGATGTGGGTGTTGTTTGAGATAGGAATAATATTTGCACGACTATATATTCCTAAGGGAGTAGAAAAGACATCTACCGAAGAAAGAGCTGACAGAAGTAATTATGAAGAGTCAGTTGTATCCGATTATCAGCCCATGAATGACGAGGAGCTAAAGAAGGAGTTCGATCGAATTGACAAGGAAATGAGGGATATGGACTGACAGTTAATTACTGTCACCTACTTTTTATGCTAGATGCAGTTGTTATATTATGTTGATGAACAAAATGCCGTTAATCCTTATATCGCATGACGGTACCATGAATCAGGGACAGGTCGATTTCCTCGGCAGACAATGCTTTTGGAAATAATACTCCAGATATTTTGGCTTCCTTAATGCTGCAGTAGTTCATGCAGGCATTACTGAAATCAATTCCACGTAAATCAGAATGTTTAAAATAACTCCCTGTAAAATCCAGCCCATCCGCATCCAGTCCACGTAAATTTAATCCACAGAAGTCGCAGTTGGTTAGGTCACACTTTTCTCCCCTGGCCTTAAGGTCATTAAATTCCTTTACTTTGCGTTCACGCAATAGCTGGTATACAGGGTCTTGTTTAATTTTGGGAAGAGTGCTCATATTTTTTGAATCCTGCATAGATAGAGTGTTAGTACGAATAAGGTAATCATGTTGGCTAGTCCTAATAGTATAGTTTTAAATCTCGGATTTCAGCTATCTGGAAATACTAGCTCTAGCCGTATGCAGGAAATATGCTCCCAGATCACCAGAAGTTGATGTTTCTGAATGGAAAAATATTTTTAATCTTATTTGTCTACTGGGGCCATGAAAATTCCGGAGTCTATACTACACTTATCAGGTGGAAAATTTTTTAATAGCAGAATTCTGCTAACAAACAGACCTAAAAGAATTTTCCAGTAGTTTGTGTGCGGATAAAAATAAGCCTGAACGACCCGCAAGCCACATTGAAAGCCTTGATAGACAATGGTTTATAGCGCTCTATTTGACATTTATTTAGAAATAGTTCTAAACTGCATGAAAATTATAGTAATTGATGTATAGCCTGTTGGTTTCAAGGTTGTTTTTCAGGTTGAGTGGCCTGGCTTGTTTATCGTTTCAAGATCAGGATCCACTATTAAAACAAAAATAAAGGGTATCGGACTTAAAGAATGACAAAAACAATCGATATCGCTCAGCAGATGAACCTTTGTATTGCAGAGCCTGATCGCAACCGTGCAATCAGGATGCAATCAATTTTTGCTGAAGCGCATTTTCACAATATCCACTCTGTTGAAAGTTTTCAGGGGCTGCAGGAGCATGTTCAAAACTGCGGACTAGATAATAAAGCCATCGATCTGGTGATTGTTAGCGATAATCTGCGTGATATAGATGTAATTGAGGCCTGTCATATCCTCAATCAGGAAGAATTCGGAAATATGGCCGTTGTGGCCATTCTTACCAATCATGATGATGACCAGGTGAGGCAGTGTTATGAAGCTGGTGCGCTAGATGTACTGCTAAGTCCTGTGACAGCTGCTGATCTCCTTCCAAGAATAAAACTTACCTTGAATTTGCAACAAGAGCGCGGGCTTCGCCTGCTGCATGAAGAGGCGTGGGAAACAGAACTGGCAGAACGAAAGATAATGGAAGCCCGGCTCAAACATCTTGTTGCACATGACGATCTGACTGGTCTGGCCAATAGGCGCCGGCTGGAGCAGGCGTTGGAGCTCGCAGTAATTCGTGCACGTAACTTTCATCGGGTGAATGGGCTACTGTATCTTGATCTTGATCAGTTTAAGGTAGTAAATGATGCGGAAGGACACGATGTGGGCGACCGGATGTTGGTAGAAGTCGCGAATAAGTTGCGTAGTCATGTTAAGCCGGGACAACTGGTGGCCAGAATCGGGTCAGACGAGTTTGCAATTTTACTGGAGCATATAACAGAGGCAGAAGCGTTAGATTTTGCAGAACTGTTAAGGAAGTCTCTCGGTGAGTTTCAGTTTAATAGTGGGACGGCTACCTACCATGTGGGCGCCAGCATTGGAGTCGTACTCAACACACCGGAAGAAGATGTTACCGTTAGCCAGCTACTGGCAAGGGCCGACCAGGCCTGTTACGTGGCCAAGACGCAAGGACGGAATACTATTTATAAATTTAGTGGAGAAGACGCCGGTCTGCGTGAATTAAGAAGTGACGCGCGATGGGTTCCCATTATTCGAAAAGCACTTGCAGATGATAAATTCTTTTTGGTATTTCAACCGATATTGAATTTGCATACTGGCAAGATAAATCATTATGAGGCCCTGATCAGAATGCAGGGTGAGGGTGGTGAAACCTATACACCCGCTGATTTTATCCCGGTGGCTGAACGTATGGGATTGATACAGCAGATTGACCTGTGGGTTGTTGAGCATGCGCTCGATTTTATGGCAGCATTGCCTCCTGAGAATGCCGATATAATTATGAGTATTAATTTATCTGCCCGCGCATTCCAGGACAGGACATTACTGCCGTTGATCAAGCAGAAGTTGGAGATGACCTGGGTGTCTGCATCTCGGTTGACTTTTGAAATTACTGAAACAGCAGCAATCACTAATTTTTCAGAAACTCGGGATATGGTTGCCAGGTTGCGTGCATTAGGGTGCAGGTTTGCTCTGGATGACTTTGGCTCCGGGTTCTGTTCATTTAGTTATATTAAGAACTACCCGGTGGATATATTGAAAATTGATGGTTCCTTTATTGTTAATATGATTAATGATGAAACCGATCAGTTGCTGGTTAAGTCAATGATTGATGTATCGCATAGCCTGGGTAAAAAGGTGATAGCCGAGTATGTCGAGAACAGGCAGATCCTCGAAAAGCTGCGAGAATTTGGTGCGGATTATGTGCAGGGCCACTATATAGGTTTGCCAGATATTGATCTGGTCAGGGGTATTGAGCATACTACGGAGTCTGGGCATGATGAACAAAGCAATCCTGCCAGTAATGTCCATCTGTTCCAGCCTGAATCATATATAAAGAAAATATAACCCAGTAAGGCAACGGGCGTTAATTTTAATATTTTTTGCTTTCGAAGTTGGATTCATTACCTCAATGGCCGTAGCTATGAAAGTGCAATCACTAGGAGACTTTCCGGGAGTAGGGCTTGGGCCAGATGATCTGGTGGCCGGAATTGTAGAGCTATCTTCTCCTCCTGAAATATACACACGTGTTACGCAAATACTGGATGATTCTTCCAGTACTTCCGCTGATGTCGCCAGGGTAATAGAAAAAGACCCAGCTTTGACTGCACGGCTGTTAAAAATCATCAACAGTGCTTATTACAGGTCTCCTTCTGAAATAGAAACAGTATCCAGGGCAATTACCATGGTGGGTAGCCGTGAGTTAAGGAATATGGTTTTTGCTACATCTGTATTGGAGATGTTTCATGGTATACCCAATGACCTTGTGTCTATGCGTTCCTTTTGGGAAGACAGTATACGTTGCGCGGTGGTTTCTCAGGTACTTGCCAGCCAACATCATGATGAAAGTGAAGTTGAACCAATATTCGTGGCTGGATTATTACATGAAATAGGGCATCTGGTGATTTATCATAAGTTACCAGAATTTGCTCGTGAGGCCTTACTCAGGCATATGCATGGCGGGATTGATGTGCATGTAGCTGAAAAGGAAGTGCTAGGATTTGATTATGCGGCTGTTGGTGCCGCTCTCTTGAAGCTATGGAAATTACCCCCGCTGCTGGAGCAGGTCGTGGAATTTCATATGGAGCCTGAAAAAGTACCTGACTTTCCATTAGAAACCGCCATAGTTCACCTGGCAAAAAGGATAAGCGTACTAAAAACATTTGAGGCGTCAGAGATCGTATATAAAATACCTGTTAATTCACCGTCATGGAAAAGTGCAGGAATCAGGGAGGATACGTTGGTAGAGACTTTGCAATTAGCCAGTGAGCAGTATGATATGGCCAGGAGTATTATTCAGTAACACTATCAGCTACATTTCCAGTAGCTTTTTCGACAACTCTTTCTGTAATAGTGATCTTATTAACCGGTTGTTCGTGCAAATTGATGCTTGGCTTGATCGGACTCAGCTTTTTTAGTAACCCTTCTCTTGCAGATACCGTATCACCAAGTATTTCTGTTAAATGAGTCAGTCGGTCATGCAGGTGTGCTTCCTGCCCTACCATTTGCTCGGCAATCTGGCTGATGTCTTTTAGTATGTGGTCGCTTTCATCAAGATAAGATTTTTCAAAGCGCTTCTGGTATGTGTCTTTAATATGATCGATCAGATCCGTGAAGTCCTGTTCAGAAAAACTATCCTGTTTCAGTCTATTTGTTAGCGACTCCTCAGAACCCGTTAGCTCTGCTTTAAATCTGCGCTTATAACAGGCTTGTACACGGCTATGTAATTCGACCAGTCTTTCTTCTGAGTGGCTCGCATCCTCAAGAAGCTTCAACAAGGTTTCATCATGCGAATGTAATGGCTTCTGGGTGCGTTTTTCATACAGCGATTCCAGGGTAATGGCCAGGTCACGTAACTCAGACATTGGGAAATCCTGGATTTCAAACGCATGAAAAAGCGATTTCCTTAGATCCAGCGGGAAGGAGTCAAATTTATCAATATAATCATTAACTAATGTTCGTATAAGACCCTTGTGAGATTCACCCGAATCGTCCTGCTTATTAAGAAATGCACGTACTGTATCTGTGAGTTGTTCAGTACTTGATATGTCAGTAGTTGTACGAGCAGTTGCTTCCGCTACGTTACCGGTAGAAGTGTTGATATAGTTTTTAGTCGATTCCCTGGAGGTGTCTGTAGAGTGGGTGGTGAGGTCAGATTTTTCGGGTCTGTCATGTGCGGTGGTTGTTGTCCCTGATTGGGCTGCTATCTTTGCTGATTGTTCTTTCCAGAAATCACCAAAACTATAATTGCCGGTTGCTGAAGAAAAACGTCTCTTCAGACCGGTGGCAAGAGAGTAAAAACATTTGCTTGCCGGTGATTCAGGTTTTTGAATAATTACCGGCTGTTGCAGACGTACTGCTGAGATTACAGATTCATCCAGAGATATATAGCCTGCATAATGAACCTTAAGGTGTAAATATTTTTCTACGGCCATTTCAAAGCGACTATAAACCTCCATGCTGTTGCTGTAATCCATTACCATGTTGACCATAACGTATATAGGGTGCAGGTATCCATTACGTTTTAGCGTCTTTAATAATGCGAAGGCATCCGTTAGCGAAGTAGGCTCGGGAGAAATAATCAAAATAGTATGTTGTGCAGATTGGATGAATGACAGGACATCTTCACCAATGCCTGCTGCTGTATCAATCAGTAGATAGTCATACTGGTTTTCAAGTTCTGTCAGTGCATTGATCAGCTTATCCCTTTTATCCTGATCTAACGCAGCAAAACTGGCTATTCCGGAGGCGGCAGGGATGATCTTGATGCCTCGCGGACCATTTGCAAGAATTTCATTAATAGATTTTTCACCATTAAGGAAATGTTCAAGCGTAAACTCAGGGGTAATGCCAAGCAGTATATTGATATTGGCCAGATTGGTGTCTGCATCGAAGATACAAACCCTGGAGCCCTGAGCCGCAAGGGCAATACCAAGATTGGTTGTTACATTTGTTTTTCCAACACCACCCTTACCGCTGGTTATAGCAATTACACGAGCACTAGGTTTGCTTCCCATTTTCTTTACTGGAATACCTTGTACGTGATTTTGGTGTAAGGAAGCGCGGTCGTTCATTATTTACCACTTCTTTATTATTGTCCCTTGCTGGGTTGTGTGTACTATACGGCGATATAGCCTGTTTGTACACAATGGACGATTATGGCAACTGGAGCGAGAAAGTGAGCTGTAGAGTTAATGCCCGGATAAGATTGGGAGTACCGATAAATAGTTGAAAAGAAAAATAAGTGTCAGAATTTGGTGGGCCCGGTAGGACTCGAACCTACGACCAAGGGATTATGAGTCCCCTGCTCTAACCAACTGAGCTACAGGCCCAAAGCGGGCTATTCTAGCATTTTTTTCTTATCAAAGAAGAGGGATGCCGAAGAATTAAGGGGATGCAAAACATCCCCTTAATTTACTGTTGGTTGTTATTTGATTGCTGATCCAGATCCAGAAAGCTCTTTAGCGTTTCTGATCGTGATGGGTGGCGTAATTTGCGCAGGGCCTTTGCCTCAATCTGGCGAATGCGCTCACGTGTTACATCAAACTGTTTTCCAACCTCTTCCAGGGTATGGTCAGTATTCATATCAATACCAAACCGCATCCGTAATACCTTGGCTTCTCTTGGTGTCAGACCAGCCAGTACCTGATGTGTGGTTTCACGCAGACCCTCTGAAGTAGCTGAATCGACCGGCGTCATAACAGCGCCATCTTCGATGAAGTCACCTAAATGCGAATCTTCATCATCACCAATGGGGGTTTCCATGGAAATAGGTTCCTTGGCGATTTTTAGAACCTTGCGTACCTTGTCTTCCGGCATTTCCATGCGTTCGGCCAGTTCTTCCGGCGTAGGTTCACGCCCCATCTCCTGTAGCATTTGTCTGGAAATACGGTTCAGCTTGTTGATGGTCTCAATCATATGCACCGGTATACGTATGGTGCGTGCCTGGTCTGCAATAGACCGGGTGATGGCCTGACGAATCCACCATGT
>DAOWEP010000137.1 GCA_030638455.1 Gammaproteobacteria bacterium | reverse complement strand
TACGATCCATATTGAGGAGAAGACCTGTGTAGCACGTGATACCAAGTTGGGCTCAGAAGAGATTAGTGGTGATATCCCTAATGTAGGTGAATCTGCGTTATCAAAACTGGATGAGTCCGGTATTGTGTATATAGGTGCAGAGGTGAAGCCCGGGGATATTCTGGTGGGCAAGGTTACGCCTAAGGGTGAAACGCAGCTGACACCAGAAGAAAAATTACTGCGCGCAATATTTGGTGAGAAGGCTTCTGATGTTAAAGATACCTCATTACGTGTTCCGTCTGGAATGGATGGTACTGTAATTGATGTGCAGGTGTTTACCCGGGATGGAGTAGAAAAAGATCAACGCGCCCTTGAGATCGAACAGATTCAGCTGGATCAAATCAAGAAGGATCTGGGTGATCAGTTCCGTATTCTGGAAGACGATGTCTATCAGCGAGTTGAGAAAATGTTGCTGGGTAAAACAGCGGACGGTGGGCCTGACAATCTCAAGGCTGGCACAAAGATAAGCAAGGCATATTTATCCGAAGTATCACGTGAGAAGTGGTTTGAAATCAGGTTGCATACAGAGTCAGCCAACCAGCAGCTTGAGAAGGCAGCGGAGCAGCTCAAAGAGCAACGCAAGACTTTTGATGCGCGTTACGAAGAGAAGAAAAACAAGATCACCGCGGGCGATGATCTTGCGCCAGGCGTGCTTAAGATGGTCAAGGTGTATATGGCGGTCAAGCGTCGCATACAGCCGGGTGACAAGATGGCGGGTCGTCATGGAAACAAGGGTGTAATCTCGATGATTGTACCGGTTGAAGATATGCCGTACACCGAGGACGGAACGCCGGTCGACATTGTCCTGAATCCTCTTGGCGTACCATCACGAATGAATGTTGGCCAGGTGCTGGAGACCCATCTGGGTTGGGCGGCAAAGGGAATCGGATTAAAGATCGGACGTATGCTGGATGAGCATACTAAAACAGAAGAGATCAGAAAATTCCTCGACCAGGTCTATAACGGCAGCGGCAAAAAGGAAGATCTGGGCCAGTTTAGCGATGAAGAGTTATTAGAGTTGGCAAATAACTTACGCAAAGGCGTACCCATGGCAACGCCCGTATTTGATGGTGCTTCCGAAGAGGAAATCAAGGGAATGTTGCGTTTGGCAGATTTGCCGGAGTCCGGACAGACGATTTTGTATGATGGTCGCACAGGGGACAAGTTTGAGCGTCCTACCACGGTTGGGTATATGTATATCCTGAAACTCAATCATCTAGTGGATGATAAGATGCATGCGCGCTCTACAGGCCCTTATAGTCTGGTTACACAGCAGCCATTGGGTGGTAAGGCGCAGTTTGGTGGTCAGCGATTCGGGGAAATGGAAGTCTGGGCGCTGGAAGCCTACGGGGCATCTTATACCTTGCAGGAAATGCTGACAGTGAAGTCCGACGATGTTAATGGTCGCACCAAGATGTACAAGAACATTGTAGATGGTGACCATAGGATGGAACCGGGCATGCCGGAATCCTTCAATGTTTTGATTAAGGAAATCCGGTCACTGGGTATTAATATTGAACTTTCCCAGGATTAGCTATCTATTTAGATAATGGGAAGGATCGGCGCAGGTAAATATTTTTTGCAAGCAACATTTGCAAATACTTTTTATAAGTAACAAGGCAGGCAGGAGAGGCGATGAAAGACTTACTTAATCTCTTAAAGCAACAGGGGCAGACTGAGGACTTTGATGCGATCCAGATTGGATTGGCGTCACCGAACATGATCCGCTCATGGTCATTTGGGGAAGTCAAAAAACCGGAAACCATCAATTACCGTACCTTTAAACCGGAGCGTGACGGCCTTTTCTGCGCAAAAATATTTGGCCCTGTTAAGGACTATGAGTGTCTTTGTGGAAAATATAAACGCCTCAAGCATCGTGGTGTTGTTTGTGAAAAATGCGGAGTTGAAGTAACGCTTGCCAAGGTTCGTCGTGACCGCATGGCACATATTGAACTGGCAAGCCCTGTTGCCCATATCTGGTTTTTGAAGTCGTTACCTTCCCGTATTGGCTTGTTGATGGATATGACGCTCAGGGAAATCGAGCGCGTATTATATTTTGAGGCCTTTGTTGTGGTAGACCCCGGGATGACTACCCTTGAGCGCGGCCAGTTGCTTTCTGATGAGGCTTACCTGGAAGCAATAGAAGAACACGGGGATGAATTTGATGCCCGTATGGGGGCAGAGGCTGTGCAGTACCTGCTGTCTGCTATTGATATGAAGGAAGAAGCGGTTGCGCTAAGGGAAGAGATTAACAACACGTCTTCAGAGACCAAGCTGAAGCGGATTACCAAGCGTCTCAAATTGATTGAATCTTTTATCGCTTCAGGTAATAAGCCTGAATGGATGGTGTTGACGGTATTACCGGTGCTGCCACCAGATCTGCGCCCACTGGTACCGCTGGATGGCGGACGTTTTGCCACTTCTGATCTGAATGACCTGTACCGTCGCGTAATCAACCGTAACAATCGTCTGAAGCGTCTGCTGGAATTAAATGCGCCTGATATTATCGTGCGCAATGAAAAGCGTATGTTGCAGGAATCTGTTGATGCATTAATGGATAACGGCCGTCGTGGACGCGCGATAACCGGTACTAACAAGCGCCCACTGAAGTCACTGGCAGATATGATCAAGGGTAAGCAGGGTCGCTTCCGTCAGAACCTGTTAGGTAAGCGAGTCGATTATTCAGGTCGTTCTGTGATTGTGGTTGGGCCGTCATTAAGGCTGCATCAGTGTGGTCTGCCCAAGAAAATGGCGTTGGAATTATTCAAGCCATTTATTTTCAGTAAATTACAGTTACGGGGTCAGGCCACAACCATCAAGGCGGCCAAGAAACTGGTGGAGCGCGAGGGAGTTGAGGTCTGGGATATCCTGGAAGAAGTTATTCGTGAGCATCCGATCATGCTAAATCGTGCGCCTACACTTCATCGCTTAGGTATTCAAGCGTTTGAGCCGGTGTTGATTGAAGGCAAGGCAATTCAGCTTCATCCTCTGGTATGTACCGCTTTTAATGCTGACTTTGATGGTGACCAGATGGCAGTACATGTGCCGTTGTCTGTTGAGGCCCAGCTGGAAGCCCGTACATTGATGATGTCCACAAATAATATCCTGTCACCTGCAAATGGCGAGCCGATTATTGTGCCTTCACAGGACGTGGTTTTGGGTCTGTATTACATGACGCGTGAATGCATTAATGCAAAAGGCGAGGGAATGATATTTGCTGATACCCATGAGGTGCATCGCGCCTATGAAACAAGGCAGGTTGACCTGCAGGCAAAGGTAAAGGTGCGTATTCGTGATGTTACTATAGATAAGGAAGGTGAAAAAACAGAAACGACCCGTATCGTAGATACAACGGCAGGCAGGGCGTTGTTATTCGAGATAGTGCCTGACGGCATTGCCTTTGACGATATCAATAAGGATATGAGCAAGAAGGCCATCTCGGGTTTGATTAATACCTGTTATCGCCGCCTGGGTCTAAAGACCACCGTAATCTTTGCAGACCATTTAATGTATACCGGGTTCCGATACTCAACACGTTCAGGTGTTTCGGTTGGCTATGAGGATATGATGGTACCAAAGGAAAAAACCGAAATTCTTGCGCGTGCGGAAGAAGAGGTTAAGGAAATTCAGGAGCAGTATATTTCAGGCCTGGTTACCAATGGTGAGCGCTATAACAAGGTAGTGGATATCTGGTCGCATACTAATGATCAGGTTGCCAAGGCTATGATGGATAAACTGGGTACCGAGCTGGTGACGGATAGAGAGGGTAATGAAGTTAAACAAGCCTCGTTTAATTCAATCTTTATGATGGCGGATTCCGGTGCTCGTGGTTCAGCCGCACAGATTCGTCAGTTGGCCGGCATGCGTGGCCTTATGGCCAAGCCGGATGGTTCTATTATTGAAACACCCATTACGGCCAACTTCCGCGAAGGTCTGAACGTGATTCAGTACTTTATTTCTACTCATGGTGCTCGTAAAGGTCTGGCTGATACCGCGCTCAAGACAGCGAACTCTGGTTACCTTACACGCCGACTAGTAGATGTAGCTCAGGACATGGTGGTTACTGAAGGAGACTGTGGTACATCTGGAAAGATCCTGATGACGCCTGTAATTGAGGGTGGTGATATTGTTGAAACCTTGTCTGAGCGAGTGCTGGGTCGAGTAGTTGCTGAGGACACATTGATCCCGGGTAAGAAAGAAGTTGCAGTAACCAAGGGCACCTTGCTGGATGAGCATTGGGTTGAAAAACTTGAAGAACTAGGTGTAGACCAGGTTGAGGTTCGTACACCGATTACCTGTGACTGTCGTGTAGGTGTATGTCTGAAATGTTATGGTCGTGATCTTGCTCGTGGGCATGAAGTTATTGTTGGTGAGTCAGTCGGGGTGATGGCGGCACAGTCTATTGGTGAGCCTGGTACCCAGCTTACAATGCGTACCTTCCATATTGGGGGCGCTGCTTCCAGGTCTGCATCGGTTAACAGTGTAGAAGTAAAGGCCAAGGGTACCATCCGCCTGCATAACATCAAGGTAGTAAAACACAGTGATGGGCACTATGTTGCAGTATCACGCTCTGGTGAAATTGCGGTACTGGACGATCATGGTCGTGAACGTGAGCGGTACAAACTTCCTTATGGTGCCATGTTGAGTGTAGGCGATAATGATTCGGTGGCATCCGGTCAAGTGGTTGCAAACTGGGACCCGCATACCCATCCGATTATTACTGAAGTGGCGGGAACTTTGAAGTTCCATGACTTTATTGACGGGGTGACTGTTACGCGTCATGTGGATGAGATTACCGGGCTTTCCAGTCAGGTCGTAACAGATCCAAAACAGCGCGGAAGTGCAGGCAAGGATTTGCGTCCTATGGTTAAGCTGGTAGATAAGCAAGGCAAGGATCTGTGTATTGTAGGCTCTGAGATTCCGGCCCAGTACTTTCTGCCAGCGGGCGCTATTGTAAACGTGGAAGATGGCGCAGATGTAGATGTTGGTGACGTGCTTGCCCGTATCCCGCAGGAATCATCCAAGACCCGTGATATTACGGGTGGCCTTCCTCGCGTAGCTGATCTGTTTGAGGCACGTAAACCAAAAGAGTCCTCTATTCTTGCAGAGCATAGCGGTATTGTCGGTTTTGGTAAGGAAACCAAGGGCAAGCAGCGCCTGACTATTACCAAGGCCGATGGTGAGGTGTATGAAGCACTGATCCCGAAATGGCGCCATGTCAATATATTTGAGGGTGAGCATGTTGAGCGGGGCGAGGTCGTTGTAGATGGCGAACCAAATCCACATGATATTCTACGCCTGCTAGGTGTAGGGGAACTAGCTTCTTACCTGGTTAAGGAAATCCAGGAGGTGTATCGATTGCAGGGTGTGAAGATCAATGATAAGCACATCGAGGTGATTATTCGCCAGATGTTGAGAAAAGTTGAGATCACGAATCCAGGTGATACCCTGCTGCTTAAGGGTGAGCAACTGGAGCGTACCAGAGTGCTGGAACAGAACGAACAGATGGAAGCCGAAGGAAAGCAACCAGCAACCTATAATCCGGTGTTGTTGGGTATTACCAAGGCCTCATTGGCTACAGAATCGTTTATTTCTGCGGCATCCTTCCAGGAAACTACCCGCGTCCTGACCGATGCAGCCGTTCGTGGTCTGCGTGATCCGTTGCATGGCCTGAAAGAAAATGTAATTGTGGGTCGTCTGATTCCATCGGGTACCGGGTTGGCACATCATAATGAGATTCGTCGTCAGCGTGAGTCGGGGGCGATAGACCTGGGAGTAGGTGAGGCTCAGAGCGCGTTGGAAGAAGGATCGAGTGAGCTTGTAGTGCCTGCCAGCATCACTTCCGACTCAACCCCGAGCACCAGTACCGAAGAAAGTACTGCAGAGAGTTGATTTCTAAGGCAATTAAGTAACACCCTCCCTGGTAGGGGAGGAAAAAGACCCCCTGAACCTGGTTAATAAACCATTTCAGGGGGTCTTTTTTATCAGTATAGGAGAGTAGGTTTTTTTGGTTCCGCTCTTTTCAGATGAAATGTTGGATAAATAGTAGCACCTGAATTGGTTAAAAAGCAGGAATTGGCTTGACAGTAACAGCCCATCGCCATAAAATTCCACGGCTCTGGCAGGCCGGATTTTCCGGCCTGTCTTTTGTTTTCATGTACAAAAATTGTTTTTTATAAAATATTTATATTTTTCATAAGCTTGTAGTCGGAGTTCGACGTTAATGACCACAATTAATCAGTTGGTACGTAAGCCGCGTACCAGCAAAATAGAAAAAAGTGACGTTCCTGCCCTGGAGGGTTGTCCTCAGAGGCGAGGTGTTTGTACGCGTGTTTATACTACGACACCGAAAAAGCCAAACTCTGCGCTTCGAAAGGTTGCCCGCGTAAGGTTGACCAATGGTTTTGAAGTTACCAGTTATATCGGTGGTGAAGGACATAACTTGCAGGAGCACTCGGTCGTACTGATTCGAGGTGGTCGAGTAAAGGATTTGCCAGGTGTTCGTTACCACACGGTCCGTGGCAGCCTGGATACATCAGGTGTTGAGAGCCGTAGAAAGGGCCGTTCCAAATACGGTACCAAGCGTCCTAAAAGTTAATTAGGTCTGCTTACACTTAGGGTCAAAAACAGATTAAGACATAAATCAATTGAGAGTATGTAATGTCCAGAAGAAGAGAGATTCCAAAGCGTAGCATCCTCCCGGATCCCAAGTTCGGAAGTGAAATGCTGACCAAGTTTATCAATATGATTATGGTCGATGGGAAAAAATCAACGGCAGAAAAGATTGTGTATGGTGCCCTTGATCATATAGGTGAAAAATCAAAGGGAGAGGCACTGGATGTTTTGCAGTCGGCGCTGGATAACGTAAGTCCTTCTGTAGAAGTTAAATCTCGTCGTGTAGGTGGCGCAACATACCAGGTACCGGTAGAGGTTCGTGCTGCACGTAAGGGTACATTGGCTATGCGCTGGATGATTGATTCAGCACGTAAGCGTAGCGAGAAATCCATGGCAAAACGTCTCGCAGGAGAATTGATGGATGCTTCGGAGAACCGTGGAACTGCAGTCAAGAAGCGTGAAGATGTACATAGAATGGCAGAAGCAAACAAGGCTTTTGCGCACTACCGTTGGTAGAGAATTTTAATTAATTTGGATTTTGGAATAATTAACGTGGCACGTAAAACTCAAATTGAGCGCTATCGTAATATCGGCATCATGGCTCACATTGATGCGGGTAAGACTACGACGACAGAGCGCGTTTTGTTTTATACCGGCATATCTCACAAGATTGGTGAGGTGCATGACGGTGCTGCGACTATGGACTGGATGGAGCAGGAACAGGAGCGCGGCATTACCATCACGTCCGCAGCCACTACCTGTTTCTGGAGCGGAATGGATAAGCAATTTCCGGAGCATCGAATCAATATTATCGATACCCCAGGCCATGTAGATTTTACTATTGAAGTTGAACGTTCACTCAGAGTACTGGATGGTGCCTGTGCTGTGTTCTGTGCGGTCGGTGGGGTAGAGCCACAATCGGAAACGGTCTGGCGTCAGGCAAGCAAATATAATGTTCCGCGTATGGCCTTTGTAAACAAGATGGATCGTGCCGGGGCAGACTTTCTGCGAGTGGTTGAGCAAATTAAAGATCGTCTGGGAAGCAATCCGGTTCCAGTCCAGTTGCCCATTGGTGCAGAAGATAGCTTCAAGGGTGTAGTAGATTTGGTTCGTATGAAGGCTATCTACTGGAATGAAGAAGATCGTGGTGTAACCTATGAGGCCAGGGATATTCCAGAAGAGATGCTGGCAGATGCGAAAGAGTGGCGCGAAAAGATGATGGAAAGTGCCGCTGAAGCCTCTGAGGAATTGATGGAAAAATATCTGGAAGATAGTGATCTGAGTGAAGAGGACATCAAAAAGGGATTGCGTGTTCAGACCTTGAAGAATGAGATTGTTCCATGCCTTTGTGGTTCTGCATTTAAAAATAAAGGCGTGCAGGCCATGCTGGATGCAGTGATAGATTTTATGCCATCACCAGTCGATGTACCTGCCATTAAAGGGATTCTGAATGACAAGGATGAAAGCGAGGGTGAGCGTCATTCTTCTGATGATGAACCATTTGCAGCACTGGCATTTAAGATCGCAACTGACCCATTCGTGGGTACGCTGACTTTTTTCCGGGTCTATTCTGGAGTTTTAAAATCTGGTGATTCTGTCTTTAACCCGGTTAAAGGAAAAAAAGAACGAGTGGGTCGTATTGTTCAGATGCACTCCAATAGCCGTGAAGAGATTAAAGAAGTACTTGCGGGTGATATTGCCGCAGCAGTTGGTCTAAAGGATGTGACTACCGGTGATACGCTGTGTGACCTGAATAACAGAATCACCCTTGAGCGTATGGAATTTCCGGAACCGGTTATCTCGATCGCGATCGAACCCAAAACAAAAGCCGATCAGGAAAAGATGGGTATCGCGTTATCCAAGCTTGCGCAGGAAGACCCATCATTCCATGTTCACACGGATGAAGAGTCTGGGCAGACCATCATTTCCGGTATGGGAGAATTACATCTGGAAATTATTGTAGACCGAATGAAGCGTGAGTTCGGTGTTGAGGCGAATATTGGTAAGCCCCAGGTTGCCTATCGTGAAACGATCCGCTCAACCGTTGAGCAGGAAGGCAAGTTTGTACGCCAGTCAGGCGGTCGTGGTCAGTACGGACATGTCTGGTTAAGGATAGAGCCTAAAGAAGCCGGTACCGGGTATGAATTTGTAAATGATATCGTGGGTGGAGCTGTACCCAGAGAATATATTCCTGCGGTCGATAAAGGTATTCAGGAGCAGTTGCAGAATGGTGTGATTGCTGGATTTCCTGTGGTGGATGTCAAGGTTACCTTGTTTGATGGTTCGTATCATGATGTTGACTCCAATGAAATGGCATTTAAAATAGCCGGCTCGATGGGCTTCAGGGAAGGTGCTCTCAAGGCCAATCCCGTGTTGCTTGAGCCAATCATGCAGGTTGAGGTGGTAACGCCAGAAGACTATATGGGTGATGTTATGGGTGACCTGAACCGTCGCCGGGGAATTATGCAGGGCATGGATGATGCGCCGGCCGGAAAGATTGTTCGTGCCGAGGTTCCTTTGGGAGAAATGTTCGGATATGCAACTGACCTGAGATCAGCAACACAGGGTCGGGCGGTATATTCCATGGAGTTTGCGAAATACAGCGAAGCGCCAAACAATGTTTCAGAAACAATTGCAAAGTCGGCATAAGTGCAGGATCACAGAATTTAGTATTACAATAGTTACATGCTTAATTAAGTAAAATTTTATTATTAACGTTTAGAAAAAACATTTTTAATTTTTAGAGAACGAGGTAACGCGCCGTGTCCAAGGAAAAATTTGAGAGAACGAAGCCACATTTAAATGTAGGCACGATTGGTCACGTAGACCATGGCAAGACCACCCTGACGGCGGCACTGACCAAAGTACTGGCAGAGGCACATGGTGGAGAATTCAAAGCGTATGATCAGATCGACAACGCGCCG
>DAOWEP010000172.1 GCA_030638455.1 Gammaproteobacteria bacterium | reverse complement strand
CGGACAGGGCAATACGCATGGCCCTGCCTACGTCCTCTACGTCCAGTCACAGGTTGCTTGCCAGTTCCCGATCGCTATCGATTTTAAGTTGATGATGCACGTCTTCAGAGGAATGTGAAATGTTACGTAGCCCTTTAACATCTTTCAGGTTAAGTGCAATGCTATCGGCGATCTCTTCCAGTTTTTTAAGGTCTGGCCCCTGAACGCGAATGCTAATGTCGTCATCGCCACGGTTGGTGCGTATACCTCGTATACCTCGGGAGCGCATACGCACGCGTATACCGGCCAGTTGTTTGCCGGCAATGGCTTTGGTCATGCGCTTGATCCATTCATCACTGGTAGCGGTTCGCTGCTCAAGAGGTACCAGTTGCACAGTGATTGAGCTACTGCTCGGGGTCTCTCGTTGGGTGCGTCCAAAGACACGGCCACCCACCAGACTAAAGACGTGTTTCACATCCGTTTGTTGTTCAAATAATTGCTCGATTACCCGGACGCTATTGTCCATCTCATCCAGGGTTACGCCAGGGTCAGCCGTGATGTTTATGCTAATGCGGCCATCATCCATGTTTGGAAGGAAGATTTCCTTTTCCCAAAGGGTACTGAAAAATATAAGTGCGGGTATGATGAGTGCAACAAAGAAAAGAAGTACCCGTGCAGGCATGCCTAGAACACGGGAAATGATGGAAACATATTGTTCCTGTAACCACTGTACAAATTTATCCACCTTAACCCGTAGTGAGCTGTGTTCTATGGTGTGTACCTTTGCCGCCAGTGCCGGAACCAGTGTCAGGGCTATTACCATAGAGGCCAGGATGGCTGCCGAAATGGTGTAGATCAGCTCCCTGAATAGCAATCCTGTGAGACCGCCAATAAACAGAAAGGGTAGTACTGCAGCAAGGTTGGTGCTGGTAGAGGCTATTATGGCACTGTTAACCTCTTCAGCCGCATGTGTACCTGCGTTCAGGTCATCTTCCCCCTTGCATTGATGGCGGTAGATGTTTTCCAGCATCACAATGGTGTTGTCCACCAATAAGCCGACGCCCAATGCCAGTCCGCCCAGTGTCATGATGTTAAGCGTAAGTCCGCCCATGCCCATTATTACAAAGGTCACCATAATCGCAATGGGTATGGCGCTACCGATGATCAGTGTCCGGCGCAGGTTGCCGAGAAAGATAAACACCACCAACATAGCGAGGATGGCTCCGCTAATCGTGGCCATGCTGGAGTTTTTTAATGCGCTGCGAATATAAATAGACTGGTCTGCGACACTGTTTACCTCAATATCTTCCGGTACCAGTTCCTGTGATTTTAACCAGTCCAGGCGTTGTTTCACTACATCGACAACAGCAATGGTATTGGCCGTAGGTTGTTTCTGTATGGATAGCTTGATGCCGGGAGTGCTGTTAAGGCGAATACGCAAACTCTCGTCTTTATGGGTATCAATGACTTCTGCTACTTCCTGCAGATGAATCACCGTGTCATCTTTTAGTCTTAATGGTAGCTCTGCAATCTCTTTTACAGAGGTAAACCGTCCACTGATACGGCTTGAAAGTTCCTGACGTGACATTCTCAGACGCCCGGCAGGGTCTTCACGGTTGCCACGTTGCAGGGCATCGACCACATCCTGCATGGTAAGACCTATGCCCGCCAGTCGCTGCTGGTCAGGCAATATCTGAATTTCACGTATAAGTCCGCCGCCTACTTCTGCAGCAGCCACTCCCGGGAGGGTAATAAACCATTTGCTGAATATATCGTCTACCCATGTGCGTAGTTCCACAGGGTCGCGCAGAGGTGAGCTCACGACAAATTCCAGTATCGGTATCTGTGAAGGATCGCGTTTATAGATTATGGGTGGTTCGCCTGTATCCGGGAGGAAACGTTTGGCTCGGTCCAGGCGGGTGCTGGCATCCCGCAGTGCCTGGTCGATGTCTTTGCCGTATTCAAACGATAAATCAACCGATGCACCACCTTCAGTGGTGCGTGACTGAACACTAATGGCATCTTCTGTAATTGCCAGTTGTTCTTCCAGTTGTCGGGTGACCTGGTTTTCCATCACCGTGGCAGGTACTCCCGGGTCGAGTATGTGCACCCGTATTTCTGGATAGATCAAGTGAGGATGAAGATCTACAGCCAGTTTGGACAGTGAGAAAATGCCCAGCACAACCGCAGCTATGGCGATCATGGAAACGCCAATTGGGTGCCGGATAGACCATGCTGCCAGTCCGCCGCTTCTTGAAATCCTGTTGATCGGTATTGAAGACATTACTTTGGTGCGTCGCTACTGACCTGTTTAACCTTTTTACCCGACACTAGACCTAGAAATCCTTTTGTGATTACCTGTTGGCCATCATGCAGCCCATCTGTGATTTCAATTTTTTCGGCCAGACGTAACCCACTTGTTATATCCACTCTTTGTGCTTCATTTTTTTCGTTCACAATAAATACATATTCACTCTTGCTATCACGACGCAATGCAGAGAAAGGGATCACCCGGCGTTTTGCTGTGTGGGTATTCAACTCTATCCGGCATAATTGACCCGGTGCAGCACCAGCGGGTACTGGCTGTAGCTCTACTTCAACCCTGCCTCTTCGGGTCACGGGATCAAGGCCTGGATGTATACGGGTAATGAGGCCTTCATATACTGCGTTACCCAGGGCATCTATCTTGACCTTTGCCTTATCGCCTTTTAATAAATAGGGCAGAATAAGCTCGGAAACAGGAAGCTCTGTTATCAGGGAAGTAGGGTCTGTAATGGTCAGTATGTGTTCGTGACGATTTACAATATTTCCAGGCTCAGAAAATCTGGCGGCAACGACACCTGAAATAGGGCTTTTGATGGTGGTATATCCTACGCGTGTTTTGAGGATATCTTCATCCGCACGGGCAACATCCAGTTGAGTAAGGGCACGGGTGTATTCATCTTCCGAGGCAACCTTTTTCACAATGAGCCTTTTCAGGCGTTTTACATCCTGCTCTGCCTGCTTACGTGTAGCGGTAGCCCGCGTAAGCTGCGCACCTAGAAGCGTGCTATCAAGTTGCACTAATATATCGCCCTTGTTTATCTTATCACCTTCATAAAATGGCAATGCCGTCACCCGGCCTTCCTCTTGTGTAAAGACTTTTACTATTCGGCGTGCACGTAATGTGCCAGTGCGTGTGCGGACTACACTCAGGTTATCGCTGATCACAAGTACGGTCTCAACCAGTTGTGCCTGTGGTTTTTTAGTTTTTGGTTTGCCTGATTCCTGGCTGCAAGATACAAGGCCAGCAATGCAAAGCAGTAGAAACAAGACCCGGTATAACGAAATGGGTGAATGATGTGCGAGGTGGTGTTTCATCTTCTTAATAGTGCGTTCCATTTAGTTAGTGGCGCGTAAAAATTCTTAATACATGGATATCTTAGTCTATCTGGTATGAAGGACAAATTCCTGATTACTGATGTTATTCAGCGTCAGTGTCACATCTGGTAACGGTTAAATATTTATATGTAGATTATTGTTATCAGACCACCTTTGAGGCCGGCTGTTCAGTTTTATCCAGGGATGTATGGAGTATTAATAATTTACTAAAAAAACAACAAGTTAATATTGATTTGCCCTGTATTTTGGCGGAGTATCAGGGCGCTTAGCCCTGCAACGAGATAAGAAGGAATGTTGTAAGCAAGTAAATATACACCCTGTTACTGGCGTGTTATTTTTTGTATATTATGAGCCAGCCAGCCAGGTGAGTGTGAAATGACTATTTATAAGACTATTTGTTTATAGTCACCCATTCCTGAACTTCAATTATTCTGGCTTTTTTGATTGGTACATGTGTGGTGATGGTTCCTCCATGCATGCGTATCTGAAGTGAGACAATATCCTTTTCCACGCTTTCGATAATACCGCTTCTTGCCTTTCCATCAATTGTTACTATGTAGGCTTCCCGGCCAATTTTCCTCTTTAACTCACTGGCTTTAACTGAATGAAACTTTAATTCTTTTGTGGGTGCTTTTTTTGTATTTTCCGGTTTAGCCTCGGGAAGGGTTTCATGCGCTGAGGAATACCGAATCATGTTAATGATGGGTAATTTAACGGATGCTATTTCTACTGTTTCAGTGCTATCTGACAATGCTGGTTGAGTAAAGCTCAAGTCTTCTATAGCTTGATCGTTTACCGTTACCAGTAATTCCAGCAGGTCAGGAATATCTTCTGGGTTGTAGAGATGCAAGGTTGAAAGGTCAAGAGACTCGTTGGCCAGGGCAACAATACGTACTTCACTTGATTCAGTCAGGACGCTTTTCAGGGCAGAACGGATGCCAGGTCCTGGAACAAACCCAAGGTCATTCATGTAATCCTCATCACTTTGGTTGACGAGTTGATCGATAAACTCATTAGTACTTAGCCCCAAGAGATCAGCACAATACTGGGCTGTATGTTGATTGAATGCCGCATCAGGACGATAGTCGATGGATATCGATTTTAGCGGGGGTGAAACCTGTTCCCCACTCATTATTCCCGTCACAACGCTTTGTGGTTCCTCTATAGTAAATATCGCATCCAGTTCTTCAATTCCGCGTAGCCCATAATGCATTTTGAATAGTATAGATTTGGCATTACTGCCTTGTTCCATCTGAATTCTGGTGTTTATTACCAGTTCATCAACACCTAATTCCCTGTACTGTTCGGTCAGGAATGCCTGACTGAACGTGCATGCCAGTCCATTAGCGGGACGGTAGCCCAGGGTTTCTGCCTCAGTCTGAACCATCGTGTTTGCCAGATCACTCGTCAGGTTTAATCTCGCGCCTCGAATAATGATCCCCATTTTTTCTGGGAATTCACCGTGCATTGCAGACTCCGCGCCATACAATAAGGTGCTTATGTTTGGCATTATAAATTTTAACTCATCTATTCTTACCGAGTCATTAAAGCCTTTTGGCTGAAGATTTATTTCTTCTAATATTACGGTCCCTTTCAATGATGAGCTAATGCCGCCATAACCTATCATTGCGAATGGCGCTGCCATGACCACAAAATTATCAACCTGCTTCTTGACATGGTAGTAGATGTACCCTTTTATCCCACCATAGGCCGAGCAACCCAGGATTACGGTGAGTAGAAGCATGTTCTTTAATTTGGTCATGAGGCCATTATTCCCATATATTTCTTGCGTGGCGTGCAAATTGTCTTACATTATTAACGGCAGATTGGGCAGTTATTTGAATCTAAAAAGCTGGACGTGTTCTCAAATCAGGGAATTATTAACTAATTGATACATTACGGGAAAAATGATGGTTTCAGGCAAAAATCTATGAGAATAAGAGGGTGTTTAAAAGGGTCATTCCGGGCCAGGGGTATGGGCTTATATTGTATGTGCTAGTGAAGTAATTTGAAAAGGAAGCTGTTTTGATGAATCAACCGAGCCAGAAATTCAGACAATGTTATTTCCAGATGTTCCTGTAATTCCTGTGCTTTAGTGTGTAATTGTTTAAGGTAGGATGTGCTCAGATTCTGCTTTGAGGCAAAGACAATGACATTGCTTTTTTTCTTTACCAGATAGCGCAGGGCATTTCCAGAGAATGTCTCGCTGATGGTCTGGAAGGTTCGTTTGAAATCTTTGGATTTACTCCAGAGGTTAATTACAAATACACCATTACTGTTTAACCTGTCTTTACACGCTGTAATAAAATCAGGTCTGGCTATAGAAGGACTCACGCTGGATTTATCAAAGGCATCCAGTAAAATAAGATCATATTTATTTTTTTCTATCTCTTTTATCTTGTTTTCTGCATCTGCAATATGAATGTTCAGTCTCGGGGTTTCAGGTAGTTTGAAATAACCGTGAGCTACTTTAGCTACCTTTTCCCTGTATTCAATAGCATCTATTGTGCATTCAGGATAGTGACTAAGCAGGAATTTAGCCAATGAGCCACCACCAAGACCAATCATAAGAATAGATTTTGGTTTATCGATAAATAGCAGACTGATCATCATGGCCTGTGTGTATAGAAGGGTCAGAAAGTTGGGGTTAACATGTAGCATACAGCTCTGTCTGGAGTTTGTGCCAAAATACATCGACCGTAAAAGTGTGTCATCGATGACTTCAATTACACCCTTGTCATCGTGTTCTCTATGAATAAGCGTTCCGTTTTCACGGCAAGAGGTGGAAAGTGCTTTCCTGTATTTTTTGTGTGAGGTAGTGTTTGGCATGGGGTGTTTTGGTTTTTATGTGTTGGCAAGGTTATAACGACAAGATACCAAAAGAAGAAGGTAAGTTTAAGAGGATGTGAAGATTATTGGTCAATACAGGCAATAATCCCGATGAAGCTGGGTTGGACGGGCATTGTTGGCGAAGAAATTGTTAGCGCAGAAATAGACTGGGGTGGAATGACATTGGCAATAAATACCAGTGGTTTCTTAATTAGCTTGTAACTACCTCTGATTCATTTTCAGCTTCCGGCTCTGTAATGGGCATGGGTATATTCAATGGGCAGGTTTCAGCATGATCTTCTCCCAGTTTTTCCCAGATATAGGTAAGTGCGGAGTCCGGGCGTCGGTAAAACTTATCCTTGCCCATTTCTTCTACCAGTCCTGTCTCCCTGAGCATATTCATGACAGGTTGTTTGAACCTTGTAAATAAAACCTCAACACCTGATTCGCCAAGATTTCTGTTGATTTCACGTAGCATTTCTTGCCCGGTGGCATCCATCTGGTTAATGCTTACGCCGTCAATGATGAGATATTTCATTTCCGGTTTGCGTGACAGCATTTCCTGTACCTTGGACTCAAAATAACTGGTGTTTGCGAAATATAGTGAACCTTCAAATCGCAGTATCGATATCTCTTCACAGCATTGAAGATTAAAGGCCTGGGCATCACGCAATGTGCCGTCTGTATGTCGTGAGAGAAATACAACGCGTGGCTCCATGCTACGGTAAAGATACAGAACCAGAGAAAGACCAACACCTATAATAATACCTTTATCCAGGTGCGGTGCGAATGCCAGCGTAAGAACAAAGGTGATAATCGAGACAGCACCATCATGCTTGCTTGCATGCCAGGCATGTTTAACCGCCTCTATATTTACCAGTCCAATTACAGCCATCATGATTACGGCAGCAAGAGTGGCTTGCGGCAAGTTATACAGTAACGGTGTGAGCCAGAGTAATGTAATGACGACCACCAGACTGGTTACAACAGACGAAAATCCTGTTATTGCACCCGCACTAATATTGACGGCTGAGCGAGAGAAAGAGCCGGATGCTGGATAACTCTGAAAGAAGCTACCGACAATATTGGAGAGTCCCTGACCTATTAACTCCTGGTTAGCATCCAGTCTTTGACGGGTTCTGGCAGCCATGGCCTTGGCGATAGAAATGGCCTCCATAAAGCCGATCAAGGCAATGGCAATGGCTACAGAAACCAGCTGTAGAATAATACTCCAGTCAAAGGTTGGTATTTTAAATGAAGGTAAACCCTGGGGTATGGAGCCAACGACCTTACCGCCAGTATGCAATCCTATATCTTTACCGCTTTCCAGTTTCTGAATATGCCAGACTGGCCCTATTTTCTGTGAACCCGCGGGTATTTCATCCTCTGCATAGTACAAACCGGAATCACCTGACAAGGATGTTGTTTGTACCAGACCTGTCGTTTTCAGTTTCTGGAGATTAATTTTCTTGCTAATGACGGCCTGTTCTTTTTGTAATCTGAGATTTTCAATCAGGTGCTGTTGGTCCAGGATTTGCACCCTGTTGGGGATATCCTGTTTATTGATTTCACCCAGTTTTTTTTCGGCGGCAAATATCTGCTCGGAGAGCCCGGCAAGTTCAAATTTGAGCTGATTATTATGGTCTATTGATTCGAGAGTTGTGTTACTGGCAATCTGGGATGGTTTGATTGTCTGTAGTTTCTGAAAATCGGTCAATAATGCTACCAGAGTGGTAATTACAACGGCAGCCAGAACACCTGGAATTTTCGGGTTGATGCGTTTCAGGATAATCATAATAGCAAAGGCTAATACTGCCATCGCAAGGGTGGGCCAGTGGATGAAGTGTATTGCTGCGATAATGGTATTCCAGACAGTTTCATAGTGATGAGGCATTTTCTCTACACTTACTCCGAATATTTTCCCGAGTTGTGAGGTGGCAATAATAATAGCCGCTGCATTGGTGAACCCTACAACTACCGGGTGCGCCAGAAAATTTACCAGTACTCCCAGCCTTAACAGGCCAAGAGAAAGCTGGAAAAGGCCAACCATCAGTGCCAGTAAAATAGCGTACGCGATAAAGGCCTCGCCGCCGGCTGTAGCGAGTGGCTCAAGGGCCGCTGCTGTCATCAGGGAAACCACAGCCACGGGG
>DAOWEP010000039.1 GCA_030638455.1 Gammaproteobacteria bacterium | reverse complement strand
CATTGGCAGGAATGGGAAACATCAAACCCCGAAGCCCCTGAGCATGTACTTGGATATGGCTCACCCACCATACTGATTAACGGCAAAGATGTATGTGGAGAAAAACCTGCAGAAAACAATAACTGTTGCCGTGTATATACGGATCCGGGAGGCAGATACAAGGGAGTACCTGAACTATCCGACATAGTGGAAGCATTGAAATTGAACAGCAATGAACTAAAAAGCCAGGGAACCTTTGATTAATTCGTTACTCTCTCGATACAGAGCCCGTAGTCACATGCATACCAATTCCTTCAGCAAGATTTTCATATTCATTTCAGCTTGTAGTCTTTTGTTTGCCTGCTCATCAGACAATCCAAAGATTTCATTGCTACCTTCAGGTGCGACTATCCTCGCCTTTGGCGACAGCATCACCTATGGAACCGGGGCAGGAAGAAATGAAAGTTACCCAGCCATACTGGAAACCTTATCAGGCAAAACGGTAATCAATGCCGGCATACCGGTGGAGATAACAGCCGAAGGAAGGAAACGTCTTCCGGATTTACTTGAAAAACATTCGCCGGATCTGCTGATACTCTGTCATGGTGGTAATGACATGATGCGTCAGATGAACGGAAAGGTGATGCAGGAAAACTTGCGTGCCATGATTCGAGACACCAGAAACCGAGGTGTTTCAGTGGTACTGATTAGCGTTCCAAAGCCCGCTTTATTTTTGAGTAGTGCTGATGGCTATGAACAGATAGCAGAAGAACTCAGTGTCCCAATAGAAGATAATATATTGGCAGACATCCTTTCTGACAATGCGCTTAAATCAGACCAGATCCACCCTAATGCTAAGGGTTATAAGATACTGGCAGAAGCCATTCATATACTTCTTCAGGAAAGTGGGGCACTTTAAGATAAGGCCAATATAAATTAGTACTGCCCTAGTACTCTGTCAATCGGATATTGACGGGGCACTAGCCTTTAGCAAATGAATATTTGTGGTCACCAGTCTGTTCGATAATATTTTTGCCAGATTAATCATTACTAAATAGCCATTTTCCGGATTACTGGCCAAATAAGAACTTAGGTCATCCTTTGATATTTTCAATAGTGCCATATCATCCAGCGCAACTGCATTTGCAGTACGCCAGTGTTTATTTACCAGACACATTTCCCCAAAGACTTCATTTCTTGCGGCCTGATTTAACAATATTGGATCAGAACCATCTGATAGATTCAGTTCCAGACTAACTCTCCCTTCCGGTACCAGAAACAATTCATGTTCTTTATCCCCTTTACTGATAATGGTTTCACCGCGCTTAAAAGATACCTCCTTGCACATTGGTACAACATCACCAATAAAATTCTCAGACAACCCTTTAAACAACTCATTCTCTTTTATTATTTTTTGTATATCCACGTTCTACTCCAGATGCTAATTCTTTAGCAAATAGTATAGCTGGAAAATAGTGAACAGTTAATTTCTGAAAAATCTTACTTGTCTACAGGTTGAACCTTTATTCACCCCGGCTTGTCCATATTATTCAGAAATATGAACAGTCTTATGACTTGGCCTATGCTTCTGTTTTCATTAAAATTACGCACTGACTATTTTTGTAGTGAATGCGAGTAAAGGACTCAGGTACTAAACAATGACCAGTCAAGCAGCAATACAGCAGCTAAAAAACCATATCAATCAATTTGTCATAGGCCAACATCATCTTGTTGACCGACTCATTATCGCCTTACTTGCCGACGGCCACTTCACCTGAACTATTCAAAGAACCTGAGTGGAAGACAGGCACCCATACCAAGGTCTTTCAGGAAGAACGCGAACGCACGGCAGGCATCAAGTCTGCATCCTGCTTTATGTTTGAGCCAGTGGGAAAACATTCAAACCTATAAAAAAGAATCCAGAAAAAATATCCGGCATTCAAAAGAATTGCTTGCCCCTATGTATCCCGGTTAACAATCGTTGATTTCACCCAGAGCCGAATAGTACTTCGTTAAGAGCGCACCTCCTAAACCAACTAGCCTCCAAACACCTGCTTCATAACGCCAATACGATCAAGTGCTAACGATGTTAGTTTTTGCGCAGCAAGCATAACTGTTTCATCCTTAGTATCTTCGACAATGGCATCGTAGAAAGCGAAACTGCGATCACAACACGCCCACAGTAGCTGCAATCTTGAGTCAGAGGTATTCGCGTTTTTATCCATCTGCACGTTGTATAACGCGACTTGCTCAAGGTTCCTGATAATATCTTCCCCCGGCGATGTTTTATTATTCAGGGCTTGTTCATTACCACTGATTAGCTGCTTTGTTTCCGCGATGAGAGGACCTAATTTTGGATAGCTTTCTTCAACCACATTCATCTCATCGACCAAATGACGATCAATTTGAATCGCTGCTGTTAACAGATCTACTTCATTGTGAATAGCCTTAGGATTAAGTCTGGGTTCAGCTATGCTGGCTTCACGTTCAGCATGATAGGCGCGTCGCCTTTCAGCCCGGAGCAATGCAGCATGACCAAGCTCCTCGCGTGCCAGAATTTCTGCGTATTTACGTACGGCCTCGTTTTCCGATTCTGCCGCCACGTGCGTATAAAAGCGAAATGCGATCTCTTCGTTATGTACAGCAAAGGCCAAAACCTTATATGGAGTGCTGCAGTAGGGATCACGCGCTTCTTCATCATAAGTAGTTGAAACCTGCGGATCACGCCAAATAACAGGATCGATTTCAGGGTTTTCATCGATATTTTCCTGCGTCATCCATTCCAGCAAGAGGCGCTCGTGCTCCCGCTCTTCAATCACCATACGTTCAAACAGGGCAGCGACAGATTCATTTTTACCTTCATGCATACTAACAGCCAGCTGAGAATAGCGCCGAATAGCTTCACGTTCTGCCTGGAGTGCAATAGACATCAGGTCTCTGGCACTCTTCACACTGACTGATGACAACATACTACTAATACCCCACTCTTTAAGTCTTGATTTAATCATACTTGATATACATCATATGATTTTCATCAAATGAGAAACATACTTATATCATTCGACAAACATTAGACTACTACTATTGTTAATTGTCCAATAGGCCTTAGGGCTTTGTTTCACATACTCTACATATCCGCCAAAGCGTATACACATTGTATGGATTATCGCATTGCAATTCGGCTTTTTTTTTCACTGCTACTGACCCAGTGGCTGGTTATTGATGCGGCACATGCAAATTCTGAGCTGCCACGCTTTCTTGATTCGATCAATGCTCAGGAAATTTTTCCGGGGGCAGACAGATTAGGCTCACCCACAGGTAAACCGCTGGTAGCCCCTGCTTTCAAACAAGGAAAACAGCTCGGCTTCGTCTTCCTGACTTCAGATTTTGTGAACACGACCGGTTATTCGGGAAAACCGATACATCAGCTTGTCGCCATAGATACACAGGGCATCATCCAGAAAGTATTACTGGTTGAACATCACGAACCTATCGTACTGATTGGCATTCCGGAAAAACGTATCGTTGCAGTACTTAAGAATTATGAAGGCCTGGATGTAGGCAAACTGGTGCGCGGCACACAGAACCAGGATGTTGATGTCGTAACCGGTGCCACGGTGACGGTAATGGTAATGGATGACACCATTTTGCGCAGTGCAATCAAAGTTGCCCGAATCTACGGCTTATCAGGGCTCAAGACCGAGCGCATACAAGCCGGCCCGGTAGCCTCAGTGAATTCGGAAATCAATAATATTGAGGACTGGCTGGGCCTGGTTAGCGAGGGCTCTGTGCGCCGCCTGAAAATCAACCTGCAACAAATTAATGAAGCCTTTGAGAATTCAGGTAATTATCTTGCACTCGATTTTCCCGAAGAAGGTGATGCCGATGAAATATTTATTGAGCTTTACGCAGCCGTCGTTTCCATACCCAGTATCGGCCGTAGTCTGTTAGGTGAAAATGAGTACCGCAATCTTGAGAAAAAATTACAACCCGGTGAACAGGCAATTCTTCTAGCGGGTGATGGCCGCTATTCATTCAAGGGCTCAGGTTACGTGCGCGGCGGTATTTTTGATCGCTTCCGAATTACCCAGGGTGACACCTCTCTTCGTTTCCATGACCGACACCACAAGCGCTTGCGCCAGATGGCCGCCGAGGGTGCGCCCAAACTAAAGGACGTGGACTTATTCAGAACTCCAGCCGATTTAGAATTCAATGCGGCAAATCCCTGGAAACTGGAGTTACTGGTTGGTCGGAACATCGGTCCGACAAAAAAAGTTTTTCTGACTTTTGATCTTGATTACAGTCCGCCAGAAAAATACCTGCGCTTTACTGAAGTTGAAACACAAGATACAACAACTGGTTTGTATCAAAAGACAGAACCGATCTGGAAAAAGATGTGGCAACTCAAGATCCCTGAAATCGTGGTGCTTGCGCTTGCACTGGCCGTACTCACGTCGATCTTTTTTTTCCAGGAATGGCTAGTCAAACGACCTAAGCTCACTGATCGGATACGTGTCGGTTTTCTCATTTTTACTCTGTTCGGTATCGGCTGGTACTTTAACGCCCAATTATCCGTCGTCAATATTCTGGCCATGTTTAACGCCCTGGTGAGTGGTTTTGACTGGAGTTATTTTTTAATGGAACCACTGATTTTTATTTTATGGGGCTCGGTGGCAGCCGCATTATTATTCTGGGGTCGCGGACCCTACTGTGGCTGGCTATGCCCATTCGGCTCACTGCAGGAATTAATTAACCGGGTTGCCAAAATATTCAAGATCAAACAGGTCACGGTGCCGTGGGAAATTCACGAACGTATATGGACGTTTAAATATTTAATTTTTCTTCTATTGTTTGGCTTTTCATTGTACTCACTGGAATGGGCGGAGCGCCTGGCCGAAGTTGAACCCTTCAAAACCGCCATCATTCTGAAATTTATACGTGACTGGCCCTACGTGATTTTTGCAGTAGCGGTACTGATCCCTGGCGTTTTTATCGAGCGTTTCTATTGCCGCTATTTGTGCCCACTGGGAGCGGCGCTAGCGATCCCAGGCCGAATGCGCATGTTTTCCTGGCTCAAGCGTTACAAGGAATGCGGCACCCCCTGTCAGCGTTGCGGTAATGAATGCATGGTTCAGGCGATTCACCGAGAAGGCCATATCAATGTCAACGAGTGTCTTTACTGCCTGCATTGCCAGGTGGTTTATTCGGACGATAATGCTTGCCCGGTTGTGATACAGAAACGCCTGAAACGAGAGCGGCGAGAAGCTCGTTCTGCGGCGATTGCTGGCAAAGAAGAATCTGTAATTGCAAAGGAACTAAAACAGAAATAGACAGAAATCACAGAAGTTTTTGATTAGCAACAATCCCCGACATGTGTCGGGGGTTAATTAAACCGCCTGCACGACAGCGGGCATTTTAACGAGGAGAGCAATGATGGAACATGATGATGATAATGCAAAGAAAGAAGGCATTACCCGGCGTGAGTTACTCGGAGGCACTGCCAAGCTGTCAGCTCTGGCAGGTGTTGGTGGTATGGTGGGTATTGGTAGTCTTGCAGGTCTTGCGACCATTACACCCGAAGCTGCTATGGCCGCATCAAAGAACAAGGCTGAAGTGGCTCCGGGTGATCTGGATGAATATTATGGCTTCTGGAGTAGTGGTCAAGCAGGTGAATTGCGTATTCTGGGGATGCCCTCAATGCGTGAATTGATGCGTGTACCCGTGTTCAACCGCTGTAGCGCTTCAGGTTGGGGCGCGACTAACGAGAGCCGCAAGATCCTGCGAGACGGTCTGTTACCCGAAACGAAAAAATATCTCGATTCTGGTGGTCGTGGAGGCGTCTGGTTAAATGGTGACTTGCATCATCCACATATGTCATTCACCGATGGCACCTACGATGGTCGTTACCTGTTCATGAATGACAAGGCCAATACGCGTGTTGCGCGTGTGCGTTGTGACGTCATGAAGTGCGACAAGATTATCGAAATTCCGAATGCATCGGATATCCATGGCTTGCGTCCACAAAAATATCCGCGCACCGGTTACGTTTTTGCCAACGGCGAGCATCGTGTGCCTATTCCCAACGATGGCAGCGTGCTGGATGAACCTGAAAAATATCATGCGATTTTTACCGCCATCGACGGCGACAAAATGGAAGTGACATGGCAGGTCATGGTTGATGGTAACCTGGATAATTGTGATGCGGATTATCAGGGCCTGTATGCCTTCTCCACATGTTACAATAGTGAAGAGGCCGTCAATCTTAGTGGGATGATGGCTAAAGAGCGGGATTGGGCTGTAGTCTTTGATATCAAAGCCATCGAAGCTGGCGTTAAGAAAGGTGATTTCAAAAAGATCAACGGCGTGCCTGTACTTGATGGCCGCAAAGGTTCGAAGTACACACGTTATATCCCTATTCCGAACAGCCCTCATGGTTGTAATACAGCACCTGATGGTCGTCACGTGGTATTTAATGGTAAATTATCTCCAACCGTGACCGTCATCGATGTTAGACGCCTGCCCGACCTGTTCAAAGATAAAATCAAACCACGCGATACTGTTGTCGCCGAACCTGAGCTAGGACTAGGCCCATTGCACACGGCATTCGACGGCAAGGGCAATGCCTTCACCACGCTGTTTCTCGATAGCCAGTCTGTAAAATGGAATATTCAGAAAGCCATTGACGCTTACAATGGCAAGAAAGTGAATCCTATCCTCGACAAGATTGATGTGCATTATCAACCGGGCCATAACCACACCTCCATGGGTGAAACCAGGGATGCTGACGGTAAGTGGCTGGTGTCTCTCAATAAATTCTCCAAGGACCGTTTTATCAATGTTGGCCCAATGAAGCCAGAGAACGAGCAACTGATAGACATTACAGGTAAAAAAATGAAGATAGTGCATGATGGCCCTACCTACGCGGAACCTCATGACTGCATTATTGTACGCGCTGACATTGTTAACCCTAATTCGTTATGGAAAAAGGGTGATCGCATGTGGGCTGACATCAGTGCACAGGCCAAGAAGGACGACATCAAACTAACAGAAGATTCCAAGATAATACGTGATGGTAAAAAAGTACGTGTTTACATGACGTCAGTTGCGCCTAGTTTCAGTATGGAGAAATTTACGGTGAACCAGGGTGACGAGGTCACGATTATTATCAGTAACAACGATGCTATTGATGATTTGGCACATGGCTTTACTCTAGCCAATTATGGTGTTGCTATGGAGGTAGGGCCACAGGCAACATCATCGATGACCTTTACTGCTGATCGTCCTGGAGTTCACTGGTTCTACTGCCAGTGGTTTTGTCATGCACTGCACATGGAAATGCGCGGTCGTATGCTGGTTAAACCAGCATAGCAGCACTTTGAAACGTAAACAGCGAGAAGGCGGTCTGTCTGTCAGCAACGTGCTGGCTGGCGGACTATTGCTGTATGCTCTATCTGCAACCTTTTTATTACAGGCTGAAGAAAGGCGGATAGCGCCCGGCCACGGTGTGTTACAGGCCGCTATTGATTCGGCACACAGTGGTGATACGTTATTACTGACTTCGGGGGTCTACACTGGCTCAGTGAATATCACTCGTAGTCTCACCTTATCAGGTAACGACTCCAGCGTAATTAATGGAGAAGGTTCAGCACATGTGATTACCGTATCGGTTCCTGACGTTTTAATCAAAAATTTGAATATCCAGCATTCCGGTAACAATCTGGAGAATGAGGATAGCGGCATCTTTATCACCGACAAAGGTGATCGCGCACGTATAGAAAACAATCATTTTGAAAATAACCAGATCGGTATTTACCTGAAAGGTCCGGAGTCCGCTATCATCAGAAATAATGTTATCGTTGGTAGCCAACATCACCGAATGAATGATCGCGGGAATGGCATCTATTTATGGAATACACCCGGCTCCATCATTGAAAACAACAATATTCGTTATGGCCGCGATGGCATATTTGTTACCAGCAGCCGCAATAACGTGTTTCGGGGAAATCATTTGCGTGACTTACGTTTCGCCGTGCATTATATGTACACTCATGATAGCGAAATCAGTAATAATGTCTCAATCAATAATCACGTAGGGTATGCCTTAATGTTTTCTAACCATATTCTGGCGAAGGGCAACCAGTCACTCGGTGATCATGAGCGCGGATTGTTTTTTAACTTTACTAATAATTCAATAATAGAAGGGAACCACGTCAGCGGCGGTACCAAGAAGTGCGTTTTTATTTATAACGCCAACTTTAATCAGATTACCGGGAATTCTTTTGAAGATTGCCAGATCGGCATTCATTTCACCGCTGGTTCAGAGAAAAATGACATTTTTTCCAATGCGTTTATAAATAATCGTACCCAGGTGAAATATGTAGGCACGCGTTATATCGAGTGGTCCAAAAATGGGGTTGGCAATTACTGGAGTGATAACGCCGCTTTTGATATCGATGACAACGGCATTGCTGATCAGCCATACAAACCTAATGATCTGGTTGACCAGATTATCTGGCGTCATCCCCTGGCCAAGCTGTTATTGAATAGCCCGGCTATCCAGGTACTAAAATGGGCGCAGTCTGAATTTCCCGGCATTCATCCTGGCGGTGTTACAGATAACGCACCGTTGATGCTGCCACCACTTCCAAAGACCCGCTCTGCTATAAACGGAGATGTATCAGATGGGTGAGTTCAACACAACAAATGATGTCATTTCGTTACAGGCGGTGAGCAAACGCTATGGAAACGAAACAGTGGTACGTGATGTTAATTTCAGTGTACAAGCTGGCGAATGTGTTGTGCTGGTTGGACATAATGGTGCCGGTAAAACCACTCTGATGAAATTAATGCTAGGCCTGACCCGGCCAAGCGCCGGTACGGTAGAAGTACTGGGTGGAAACCCAACGAGAAGTGCTGCTGTGGCACAGCATAAGACATTGGGTTACCTTCCAGAAAGCGTTGCATTTTATGATGCCATGACGGGTAGTGAAGTACTGTCATTTTATGCCCGACTAAAGGGCGTACCGGGTATTGATTGTGAAAATCTGCTGCAACTGGTGGGCCTTAGTGATGCTTCGAAGCGGCGCGTGGGTACCTACTCAAAAGGTATGCGGCAACGTCTGGGCCTGGCCCAGGCCATGTTAGGTGATCCACAACTGCTTTTTCTTGATGAACCCACTACCGGGCTTGATCCTTCATTGCGTCAACATTTTTACGAACTCATTGATGCGCTGCATAAGGAAGGCGCTACCTCGGTTATTTCATCACATGCATTAAATGAAGTGGAAGCCAGAGCCAATCGGTTTATTATTATGAAAGCAGGCGCCATTGTGGCCAGCGGTACGCTTGATGAACTTTACCAGCAAGCCGCGCTACCGGTTCGTTTAAGAATTTCCGTTACGCCGGGAGAGGCGTCCAGTGTTGCAGACAGACTTGGATCTGAAGTAACTATCGGAAAGGTCAACCTCGATGATGTAAATAATCAAAGCCTGAACCTGTCCTGTTTCAACGGCGAAAAGATGCCGCTGATTCGTCGCATAACTGACCTTGGCGACGTGGTACGTGATATGCAAATCATGCCGCCACGGTTAGATGAAGTGTACAATCATTTCATGAATGGAGATCCATCATGAAGATGTTATGGAGCCTGGCACTAAAAGAACTGCGAGATGGCCTGCGTAATCGCTGGATTGCCGCCGCAATTATAGTGTTAGGTACATTAGCATTGGCCCTGTCCCTGCTAGGTTCCGCACCCACCGGTTCGGTGCGCGCCAGCGGGCTTGATATCATAGTGATTAGCCTGGCAAGTTTGAGTGTATACCTGATTCCACTGATCGCACTCATGCTATCTTTCGATGCACTGGTGGGTGAGTTCGAGCGTGGCACCATGATGCTGCTGCTAACATACCCGATAACGCGCTGGCAGGTCATCATGGGTAAATTTCTGGGGCACGTGATGATTTTATTCATCGCCATTCTCGCAGGATACGGCGGCGCTATTCTCATCATGATCATGCTTACCGATGGCAGCACTGAAGGTTGGCAGGCTTACGCACTAATGATGGCAAGCTCACTGGTGCTAGGTGCGGTATTTATTGCGTTGGGTTATCTGGTCAGTGTGCTAGTAAAAGAAAGAGCAACCGCAGCGGGCACAGCGATCGGCCTGTGGCTAATTTTTGTCGTACTGTACGATCTACTACTATTCGGCGCCTTGCTAGTCGATGAAAACCAGGTGATTGGTCAGCAACTATTTTCAATGCTGATGCTGGTTAATCCCACAGACACCTATCGCATCCTCAATCTTAGCCTGTACGAGGGCGTAAGCCATGCAGCGGGTATCGCCGGTATTGCCAATGAAGCAGGATTAAGTGGCACATTGTTGCTTAGTGTAATGCTGTTGTGGGTGATTGCACCATTAACGGTCACCCTACTGGTCTTCCAGCGTAGAGAACTTTAATTTCAGGATAAATATAGTCGCGTAACGGATGTATAGATTAAGCACTTTCATATTTGTCTTTTTATTAGTGGCCTGCGAAAAAAGCCAGGTTACTGAAATGCCGCCAGCACAGAAGCTAACTCGTGAAGCCAATGGTTATTATTGCCTGATGACGGTAGTCAATCACAGCGGACCTAAAGGACAAATTATTCTCACCGACCAGCAACAGGCGCTATGGTTTACTTCCGTGCGTGACACCCTCTCTTTTACCTTATCGCCCGAGGAGCCTAAAAATATCGCGGCCATTTATGTCAATGATATGACGAATGCTAACTGGGATGATCCCGGCGCAGACAACTGGATTGATGCGCGCAAAGTCTGGTATGTGCTTGACAGCAACCGCACAAGTGGAATGGGTACGCCGGAAGCCGTACCCTTCTCGACAAAAGAAAAAGCTGAATTATTTGCTGGGGAGCAAGGCGGTACGGTTTATGCTTTTGCTTCAATACCTCAAGAGTATATCCTTAAGTCCTCACAATAATTAAAGCTTAATCAAAAGGATTACTGGTGCCTACGCGGTCCAGTTAACAATAGATTTCTTCGTAGCGTAGATTGGTGGTAAGCGATAGCGAACCCCAACAATTCTGTTGGGAATGTTGGGGCGCATGAAAAACATTTACCCCAACCTACGGGCTATCTCTAACACCACTCAATTCGTCCACTTCTCATAAAAAAATGAGACTTGCACCCTTTTGACCGAAACACCGATGGCGATAATGTTGGTATACGGTTATTAATATTTATCGCCCATCTGGGCATGGTATCACCATTAACAGGTAATACAATTTTATCCTTGCAACCACATGGGCATAAAAACTCGACCTGCCACGGATCTTGTTCTGTGCCTACAATGTACAAAATTTATTCTTGGGATTGTCAATTGGATCCTCAATATATTTGATAAAGTAAGCTTTATCAAAAAACCTAGAGAATAACTTAATAAACCAGCTTGCGACTTTGTTAAATAACATATTCATGGTTATAGATCAGTATGCTTATCCCCGCTAGAAATGAAATAACGCAATGCAGCATTTTCAGAGACATGTGCCCTATGAGTGTAATAGCCATGCGTAAATGAGTGTTCCTGCTCATCAAAATCCTTATTTGGATCGATACGATAATTATGCAGTCGCGCCATAAAATCATCTACCCCCATTACAGCCGCCTTCATAGTCACAACCATTACCAGGCCGTTTCCTGTGCTGGTTAGGGTTTCATGATTTTCGCGTCATCGACAGGACATTTAGATTTGGTGCCGGCGGTGAGGTCGAAAAAGCCGAGTGTCGGCGCTGTGGTGTGATCGTTACCCGACAAGAATAATCCTGCACGAAGCCGATAGCCGGGGTTAAGGGGTCAGCACCCTTTACAGATTTTGCTCGACCCACCTAGCCAACTTTCTTCAATTCTTCGCGTATCACTTTACGCAAAGCATCTTCTAAAGATTTATCATGCGCACGAATGTAATCACGTAATGCTTCATTTATGAGGGTTTGATAGTTACCTCCACCCGCAGAGTGAACCTGGCTTTTAAAGTGTTCGATAATGTCTCCATCAAGCCGTATGGTGATACGCACTTTATTTGGATCGGGCTTTATTACAGGCCCTCGTTTTCCCTTGCTAAAGTTTTCACTCATAATCTAACCCTCGGGAGTACTGTTTAGTTTCGCTACGATCTGCTTTTCGAGCTAAAATAATGCGGACACAATCATCATCTCGGTATGTATGAACAACATAGAGAATGTTTAAGCCAGGTCCCATTCCTAATGTTTTGAATCGCTGCTCGTCGTGGTCTTTATCTTCAATGGTGAGGGCATTCTCATCCTCCAAAGCTATTACTGCATCTGCAAAATCAACGCCATGTTTTCGAAGATTCTCAGCGGCCTTCCATTGATCTCATTCTATATCCATAAGCTAAGTGTATGTACGTTCAGTGTACACATCAAGACTTCGCTAGATTATTGATTATATTGGTATTTAATGCCAGTATCTGAAATACACCATTTTTGGCGCACTACACTGTTGATTATTTTTGCTTTTTCCACGCCACCTGATCCCTCAAGTAAACAGGTATTGCCATCTCTGCGGCCACCGCCAGTCCACTCCTGAAACCTACCACAGCCAATGGAAGAATATCCTGTGCGTGCGGGAATACATCCCCTTTCCAGCCCTTTAACTGCTCCTGTAACCGTTCTGACATAACATCGTGATAGGTTTCCCAGCCACTGCCTCCCCCTGTCCAGACTTTTTCTTCACCTGAGCCCGAAGCCGGAACCGGAACACTCTGCGGCAATATTACCTGTTCTTCTCCCTGCAACTCCATTAAGTCTTCTGACCCTAACTTGTATGTACCCCAGTACACCTCCTGCATACGGGCATCGAAGGCAGTGAGTACATGTTCGGTTTTATGTTCTCGGTATATCCCTTGCGCCAATGCAGCTAATGAAGATATGGGAACCACTGGCAAGTCCGCACCAAACGCTACTCCCTGGATAACGCTGGCAGCAATACGCACACCGGTAAAACTGCCTGGCCCGCGACCAAAGGCTAGCGTATCTAGCTGCTTTAACACTAGCCCTGCATCAGCCAGTAACTCCTCCATCATTGGCAATATCAGCTTGCTGTGCTCACGTGGCGCAATCTGATACCGCTCTGCGATATCACCATCAATAAAAAGAGCTGCAGAGCAGGCTTCAGTTGATGTATCGATTGCGAGAATCTTCATCAGGCTTCCATTTTCTCTTTATACTTCCGCTTCCAGGGGCACAGTACTCTCAAAAAAGCCCTGAACTGTTTCCAGTTGATTGGTCTGCGGCATCTGCGGAAGGCTTTTTAGAAAGGTTTTACCATAGGCCTTTGTTTTTACTCTTGGATCACACAACATCATTACGCCATGATCATTTTCATCACGAATCAGGCGGCCAACGCCCTGCTTCAGGGCTATAACTGCATTCGGTAATTGATATTCCATAAACGGGTTTGCACCCTTGTTACGCATCATGTCAATTCGCGCCTGAAGTATAGGGTCCCCTGGTGAGGCAAACGGCAGCTTGTCGATAATCACACAGGACAGCACCGGCCCTTTTACATCGACACCTTCCCAGAAACTATTGGTGCCTAATAAAACTGCATTGCCCTTTTCACGGAAGCGTTCCAGCAGTTCTGCCCTTGGCAGATCCCCCTGCACTAACAACGGATAACTAATTCTGGTTTCCAGATATTTTGCCGCTTCCTTCAATGCACGATGACTGGTAAACAACATAAATGCCCGACCCTTGCTGGCATTTATAACGGGTATCGCCGCCTCCAGCACTGCAAATACATACTCCGGGTCATTTGGTTCCGGCATTCCGTTAGGCAAATACAACAAGGCATTCTTTTTATAATCAAACGTACTGGAGAGCTGCTGGGTCTCTGCATCCTCAATGCCCATGCGTTTTGCAAAGTGATTAAAAGAATTTCCTATTGCCAGTGTGGCGGATGTAAATATCCACGAGCAAGGGTGTGCCTGCATTTGCGTCTGAAACCCTTTGGCAATATCCAGGGGTGTCAGGTGCATGGAAAAAGATAATTTATGTATATCTATCCAGTGAATATGCTCATCTTCATCTTGCCGCATTAGCATCTCAAGCTTTTCAATAAACTCCTGATTACGCCGCCAGCAATTTTCCAGCCCTTTTCCACGAGACGCAGCAATCTCTAGCCACTGACACAGGTTCTCCAGTTCTTTCTGAAGCCCATGAAACGCAGTTTCTACTTTTGGATTTTCTATCAGGCTATTCCAGGAAATACGGCGAATATTGTTGCCCATAGATAAGCGAAAGTCCTGTATTGCCTTTTCCAGCTTTTCTCTTGCCTCAGGAAGATCCTGCATATCACCTGCTTCTTTTATATGTTCAGCCTGAACATCCCGCGCCAGTTCTAAAAGCTGCCGACTGCTTACTGATATCCCGAAAAAACTCGTTGCGACCTCCGGAAGTTGATGCGCCTCATCCAGAATAAAGGCATTTGCACCGGGAAGTAATTCACCAAAACCTTCTTCCTTTAATGCCATATCTGCAAACATGAGGTAGTGATTAATAACCAGGACATCTGCTTCCTGGGCTGCTCGACGCGCCTTCATTACATGACACTCCTGGATATAATCACACTCCTGCCCCAGGCAGTTTTCCGCAGTCGATGTAACAACGGGCCAGACCGATGAATCTTCCTGCACTTCTGTAACTTCAGCAATATCTCCTGAGGTCGTTCGGCCTGCCCATTCACGAATACGTTGTAATGCGTCTATATGAAACCTTGAGCGGAAACGCCCGTCTGAAGCGGCCACTTCCAGCCTGTGCTGACAAAGATAATTGGCACGCCCCTTTAGCAGGGCTGTTTTGACCGATATAGACAAAGCGTCGCGCACCACTGGCAGATCACGATGATAGAGCTGATCCTGTAATGTTTTTGTGCCTGTTGAAATAATAATTTTATTCCCCGCCAATAAAGCCGGCACCAGATAGGCGAAGGTCTTGCCTGTGCCTGTGCCCGCCTCTGTTATCAAGGACCCTTGATTGTTCAAGGCATTCGAAACAGCCACAGCCATTTCTTGTTGCGGAACTCTTGGGGAAAAATCAGGAATGTGTTGTGCAAGCGGACCACCCGCGGCTAGAACTTCGGCTGGGTTATACATGCGGGGTCATCCTGGTACTCTTTTAAGGTGATAGAAACTGGTTTACAAAAAATTAAACGGCATATGTAACAGTTAAGATATTATCCGCTGGTCTGATTATCCCAGACCTCATCATCTACTTCGCCCTCTCCTTCTACCCATACGAGCTGGGCGATATTCTTGAATTTGGCGATAGACATGGCTCCCCGCTTGCTGCGGTTACTCGACTTGGTACCCATTGCATCCATAATGATATTTCGTTGGGCTTCGTATATTTCATATGGCTGAAAATCTTCATTCATCAACACAAGGACCACGCTGTCCCATTCCTGATCAACCTTCAACTGCCCAATGCGTTGCCCGGATTTGGTTTCATCAAAAATCGCCCGTCCCTTGATCTGGATTTTTTTCCCTTCACGCTGCCTTTTTCCTATGGCGTCATAGCCTCCCGGCTTTTCCTTCAACAGTTCAAGGTGTAGCAGCCTGGCGGCATCATTTTCAGCAACCTCGCCCGTTACCCCACCCATGGTCTTGCCCGTCGCGCGACGGTAGTCCGCCGCGATGCGCCGTGCCTCAGAAATTAGTTTGTCTACGGAATATACAGTCACTTGTTAGCCCACATTTCTCACCAGGCGACCCTGAACAGTTGCAGGCTTGTAGTTAATAATAGAAAAACAACGATTACCATAAAACTGTGTGTTTCCATAATATGCCTATCACGGTTCATGCTTGTCTTCGTGTCCGTATGCTTGCTCTTCACTCAAATCATAGCTACGGCTATGCTTTTCGCTCCAGAGCTACGCCTACGGACACGAATCCTGCGCCTGCTCCCGCGACCCTGGTAAGAAATGCGGGCTAAATCCCTATATTAATAACCTGCATAGGAGTGTTATAACATATAATTAGAAAAAACTGTAGAAAATACAAGCAACTTTAGCTTAGGGAGCACCTAAATCATTCATAGATGGCCTGACAAGGATAAATACTCACTCTTACTATCCTGGCTATCCAGTACATTCAGGTCAATGTTTACTCGCTGCAATCTGTTCAGCCCGCTCCCTCGCCTGCCTTGCCCCCGGAATATCTCCTTGTTTGTTCCGGGCACTGGCAATCAAATGCCAATTATAGATCTGTAAAGACACATCATCGGAAGAAAATAAATAGGATTTTTGGGCCAGCGATTCTGCAAGCTTCCAGCGTTTTTGTTTAAACCGAACACCCGCAAGCTTGTGCCAGACAAACGCATTCTTTGGTTCGATACGAAGTGCTCGTTCCAATAGCGAAGATGCCAGGTTCAGGCGTCCTTCCTTAATTTTTATATCTGCCTCCTTAAGAAGAGATGCTATTGCTGAACCTTCTTTATATTCCTTTTCCAGTTGAAGTGCGGGCTCTTTCCTGATTTGAGCATCTTCAGTTAATTGTGTAAAAGCAGGCCTGAAACTAGCTGCTCTTGGATAGACTTTAGCGCCACCTGCTTTGGATTCTGAATCGCTAGATCTGGCAGTCCTGTCACGTAAGTCACTATTTGCCGGCATTCGTTGATCAGCCTGTGTACTTCTATCTTCTACTGGTACATCACCAGGCCTGTGGTTTGTACAGGCTTGCAGCCCCACCAATATACAAAATAGCAATACTCCAAACCTAATCTTCAATGCAGAACTATCACTGGATCTTGTTATTGAAATATACTTTTTATCCAATTAACACCTCGATTTTGACAGGAAGCTTTATCCTCCGGCACGGAACCTGTAATGAAGGGTAATTCTACTGCATTTTCACAATTTTTTTCAGACCTCAACCCCGTCAAGCTATCAATCCAGGCAAACTCTATATTGGCTGACGGGGTAAGCTGCAAAGCCTGCGGGCGAATCCTGCGCATTATGTTACCCCACACCTGTAACGCGCCTGAACTACCCGTAAGACCAGATGAACGATTGTCATCCATACCCAACCAGACCACACCCAGATAGTTTCCTGTATATCCGGCAAACCAGCTATCTCGCAAGTCATCCGTTGTCCCTGTTTTGCCTGCCACGCCCAGCTCCTGCGGTAAAATATTGTAAAGAGAGCGTCCTGTCCCTTCTTTAACTGCAATTTGCAACCCTCTGTTCACAAGAAAAATCGCCCCCGGATCAAACGTCTCTTCAACCATGAGTGGGTAACGCTGCAAGGGCTCCCCCTGAACGGTCAACACTGCCATGATACTTCTCAATGGCGTTCTGAAACCTCCACCCGCCAATGTTTGATATATCTGCGCCACCTCTATTGGCGATAGAGATACTGCTCCTAATAACATTGAAGGATACGCGCCCACGGAACGGAGTACGCCTAATTGCCCCATTGTATCCACTACCGAGCCAAGCCCGATATCTAATCCCAGTTTTGCGGTGGGTACATTATAAGAATGAGCCAATGCCCTATACACCGGAACATCCCCATGAAACTCTTTATCATAATTTTGTGGCGCCCAAATTGTACCGTCCTGATTCTGTAGCGCGATCGGGCTATCATCCAGCAAGCTCGCCAACGTATACCGATCCGGGTCTGACAAGGCCGTTAAATATACGGCCGGCTTGATCAGCGATCCTATTTGCCTGATCGCATCGAGCGCTCGATTAAATCCTGCATATTCTGGATTTCTCCCACCAATGACTGCAAGCACCTCACCACTGTCGGTGCTGGTAATCACTACCGCGCCCTGCAAACTACCCCCGGACATTCCATGTCGTTGCTCAAGTGATCGCATGTGCTGCACCAACCCCTGTTCTGCATACCGCTGAATGATTGGGTCAAAGCTTGTAAAAATCTGCAATCCTTCTGAGGAAAGGTCATCATCCCGGTAATCCCTGCGTAACTGCCTGCGCACAAGGTCTATAAACGCCGGATAGGCAGTCACTCCACTGGGGGCCTTCTTACTCACCCCAAGTAACTGGCCCTGTGAATTCTTTTTCCTCCATTCCGAAATTACTTTCTGCTCAGCCAAAATCTCTAACACCAGGTTTCGTCTTTTTATCGCTCTTTGTGGGTGTTTTCTGGGGCCATAATAGGAAGCCCCTTTAACCAGACCAATTAACATGGCAATCTGGTCCGTAGCCAGTTTATTCAAAGGCCTCTGAAAATAGAACTGACTGGCAAGACCAAAGCCATGAATGGAACGTTTCCCATCCTGACCTAGATATACTTCATTCAAATAAGCCTGTATGATTTCCTGCTTGTCGTAATGCCACTCCAGTAATAGCGACATCAGGGCCTCATTAAGTTTGCGCCACAATGTCCGGTCATT
>DAOWEP010000102.1 GCA_030638455.1 Gammaproteobacteria bacterium | reverse complement strand
TGGCAGTTGATCGGAACAATGCTCGAGTAGCCAAGTTATACAACATGCTGCATCCATCCCTGTTACGTGCTATTCAACAGGTGGTAGTTGCTGGCAATAAGCATAGACGCCCGGTGAGCGTCTGCGGAGAAATGGCAGGAAATCCGGCAGCAGCTATTTTGTTATTAGGCCTGGGAATCGACAGTCTTAGTATGGCGGCGGCCAGCCTGTTAAGAATCAAGTGGGTGATGCGCAGTTTTTCACGTCGTCGTGCACGGGCACTGCTAAAGAAGGCCATGAATATGGAAAGCGCAGAAGAAATTCAGAATATGCTGAACAAGGCATTGGAGGATGCAGGTTTGGGCGGCCTGATTCGTGCAGGCCGTTGATTTCCACGAGCAGATTATTCTGCAAATAAGGCCAGACCACTACCCTTTGGTGGGACAGATGGCAGACGGATAAACGCATGGTTATTTTTTATATGGCAGGCCAGACATTCTTTTCGCATGTTTGCAAATGCGTCGCGGAACTGTTGCCAGCTTTTTGCTTCAATTGCCACCGGTAATTTATTAAACCCGTTCTGTAGAAAGATATTGGCAGATGTTGTTCTTTTGGGACGCGTGATCATCAGTTTCCTGATCAACGACTGCATTTCTTCCATCTGATATGCTGCAAATTCCCATTTATCGAGTTTGGCGGCCCAGTACAGGTTTTTATAGCGTTCTCCCATCTGGATCATGATGTCAGCGGTACCCGGGATTACCTTGATCAGGTGCGAAAGTTGCTTTTCGGTATCCGCTATTTTTCGCCAGTCATTGCTATTTTTATGGTCGTTAGTGTCACCAAAAGCCAATAAGGGGGTGTTCGTGGATATAAAGATACCAGCTAGTAATGTGAATTTTCTTAATACTTTCATAAAGATACCGTAAATATTATTGAAAGGCGCAATAAGTGTCTACCCGTAGACTTAAATGATAATCATTATCATTTAAAAAAGCAACAAGATTTCCTGTTTTTTTAACGAAAGCACTATAAATTCCGGGGTGTATGTTGATCCGATATCCAATATTATTGAGACAATTACCATTTTTAATATTGAGGCAATAATCCTATGTCCATGTTCCAGACAGTGCTTACAGAAACTGATATTAAACTAAGTGACTCGGCAGCATCCAAAATGGCCGAATTGATCAGTGATGCAGATGAAGAAATTCAGGCTGTGCGTGTCTATGTCACTGGTGGTGGCTGTGGAGGTATGACCTATGGCATGACATTCACGGATGCATGTACTGAGTACGATGGCATTCTGGAGTGTAACGGAGTAAAGGTGTATGTAGACAGTGTTGCATTGGCCTATCTGAAGGGTGTCGAGATAGACTATGTAGAACGTGACACAGGAGCAAGTTTTGTTTTCAATAATGTGTTTTCTGCCACCGGTGGTAGTGGTGCCTGTGGTGCCTGTGGTGCAGCAGGTGGAGGCTGTGGCTGATATTGAGCCAGGATAATGGCTCATATCTTTATGACTCAACTTCTTGCGCAATAGTGCGGATCGTTTCACATCCGCGTATTCTTTTAATCGCCCCTCATAATAGTTATCGAATAGCGCCGTATATCGAGGCAGCTCAACAACTAAAGCTGGATGTGCTGGTAGTTTCTCAAGGGCAGTATTCACTGGTAAGTGAAGTCGCTGCAGGTGTGCATGTAGATTTTCAGGATATGGAGCTGGCCTTGCAGCAGATCAAGGAGGCCATTCAAGAGTATCCGGTCTCTGGTGTTGTCGGTACCGATGATTTAACGGTATTACTCGCATCACAAATAGGAGAATCACTGGGTCTTGCACATAATCCTCCTGAAGCAGCCTTGTTATCACGTCGTAAGGATCTTGCGCGTGCCCAACTGAAAACCGCTGACGTACCTGTACCAGAACATGTGCGTATCCAGTTGGCCCAACATATACAGCAAGCAGAAAACATTCAATATCCCTGCGTGGTGAAACCTGTGTCGTTATCGGGCAGCAGGGGCGTAATTCGTGCGAACAATAGCCAGCAGTTTAGTAAAGCATGTGAAAGGATCTCTATAATTTTATCTAAAGAACAGCAGTTGCCCGAAGAAGAACGTGATTATGTGTTGGTAGAAGAATTTATTAGTGGCCTCGAATTTGCGGTAGAGGGGTTGTTGAAAAATGGGCAGTTGCAGGTATTGGCATTATTCGACAAACCCGACCCATTGGAGGGGCCTTACTTTGAAGAAACTTATTATATTACACCCTCACGACTGGAGCTCCGATTGCAGGACAGGATCATTCAATGTGTATCTGATGCTTGTCGTGCATATGGTTTGGTGGAAGGCCCGGTTCACGCAGAGGTGCGTCTAAAAGATGAATCACCATGGATTATGGAGGTGGCAGCACGGACGATTGGCGGGCAATGTGCAAAATTAATAGAGTTTGGAACCGGTCGCTCTCTGGAAGAAATGGTGTTGCTGCATGCGGTCGGGAACCCGTTGCCCGTTCGGAATGAGCAGGGGGCTGCGGGGGTACTGATGATACCAATTCCGCGGGCCGGTATCTTGCGCCGTGTAGAAGGTTTGATGCAGGCGCTGGATGTCCCCTTTATTGAGGATATAGAGTTCGGTGTTCGTGAGGGTTATGAGTTGGTTCCCTTGCCGGAAGGGTCAAGTTATCTTGGTTTTATCTTTGCCAGTGCACCAACCCCTGGCAAGGTTGAAAAGGCGTTACGCAAGGCGCATAGCTGTTTGAAGATTGTTACGGCCCCTGTATTAAATGTTCAAAAACAATAGCATATTACTTGAGGTATTATTTGTGTGTGCTCATAAGGGTGAAATGCTATATTGTAGATTCTATGCGTTGGGCTGATTAGAGAATTCAGTGATAGTCGAGATCAGGAGGGAGAGAAGTAATGAAATCAATAATCCATTTGTATGACAGCCCGATGAACGTGCAATTGAGCAGTTCTGCCGTGCGCGCACTGGAATCACTTAAGCAGCCACTGCTGGCAGATATTAATCTGATATTTGGTTGCATGATCGCCAAGCGGGTTTGGTTCAAGGAAGAAGAGTCTGTATCTGCGGATACGGTAGAGGTGGCAGACAATCTAAAGGTATGCTTTAGAACGGTTCGTTATGTTAAAACCTGCAGGTTGAGTGATATCGATAATGGCGCGGTATCTGAAGATTTCCCACTGGCAGTGGATATAAAGAATTTTGTACCAGACTGGTTGAAGATTGATTTCAGGAGGGGGCAATGGAAGGGTGCATTTGGATTTGATCGCGCTATCGCGCTGGAGAACCATCAGGAAGACAATCAAGGAGAAAGCGCACTCTCTTTGAGTAACGCAGAAGTTAGTATCTAACTAAAGAACGTTTGCTCAAAAAGCTTTCTTCTCATTTTTTTGCGCCTGGAGGCTGAAAGCCTGCGGCACCACTCAGTTCTCCTTCATCAAACAGAAATCCAAGCATATGTTGTTCGATCTGCTCAATGCTACGAGGGTCGGCTGTATTCAGGCCATTTTCGTTGATTACCATAGTCAGGTGCTGGAGCCATTTGTTCCAACCTTCTGCTGAGACATTCTCATAAATACGCTGCCCCAGTTCGCCCGGGTGTGGAGCGCTTTCCAGACCCTCGGCCTCTATTTTTAATACTACACATTGAATTATTCTTGCCATTGAAGGGTTCCTCAGTAGTGCCTGGTTCAGCTATTTTAGCATTACCTCTATGGTTTGATAACCATGATTTTATAACGATGGTTTAATGATGACCAGAATGATAATTGAGATCAGAAGGAGTACCGGAAATTCATTAAACCACCTGTAAAATACATGGCTATGCCGGTTTCGGTCTTCCTTGAATGCCTTTAGTAATTTTCCACAATAAAGATGATATCCGATCAGGATAACGATCAAGGTCAGTTTTGCGTGCATCCATCCAGCATTTGCGTACACGGCCCAGCTATTAATGTAGATCAGGGTAATACCAAGCGTGGCAGTAATTACCGCTCCCGGCATCATAATGCCGTAATACAACTTACGTTCCATTATCTTGAAACGCTCGTTACTAATAGGGTCTTTAGCCATGGCGTGATACACAAACAGCCGTGGCAGATAAAATAACCCGGCAAACCAGGTAACCATGAAGATAATATGAAATGCCTTTACCCAGAGCATGTTCGCTGTAAGCCGCCAATAAAAGGAAAATGAAGGTACTAAGGTATCATGATTTGCCGGGCATTGGGTAGACTACCCGGGCGCCCTTCACAAAATAACCCATTACATGTGGTAAGTATAAGGGTTTGTGGGGAAATTGGTGATTATAAAAGAGAAGGTAAGATTTATTTTATCTGGAGTAATAAAGGAGATCCCTTATATCTTAATATAGGTCCAGCCTTGTTGCTTGCGCTTGATCACTTTACCAAGTGCGGTAGGTACTGTGCTCGTATTTGGCAATAACGTAAACTTGGCCCCCGTTCTTTTTTCTATTTTATCCATGGTCTTTTTACATGCTATGAATGCAAGATTGTCGTAGCGTTCCTGTAATGCCTGAACCCTTTGGGAAAATTGGCTGTTATCTGCACGTAACAGATTTAACCCCTTGCCGTTAGCCAGTACCTCAACTTTTAGATTGCCTGCGGAACTTTCCGGACTTTGTAACAGGTTTTCCGTTTCTTCCAGGACAGCAGCTAGTTTGACAGGGTCTTCAGTGGTCACGTGCAGCATAATCTTTGAGGGAGCGCTTTGGCCTGATGTTGTAGTTTGCGCCATCTGGAGCAAACTGTTTTCAGGTGTAAGTTGAGTATGTGCAATCCATCCGCTGCTTATGCCAATTAGTAACAGGATGCTGGCAGCGATACCCATTCGGAGACTATTTCTAGACCCGGTTGTTTGTTGCTGTGTATATTGCTCCGGAATATTGATATCTTCATAGGCAAGCTGCACCATGTCCTGTGTTTTTTGTAACTTGCAGACACGCAGTCCCAGTTCCCTGTTTTTTTGCAGCTCTTCCAGTAGAGACGCCCTATCCTGGTTGTTTAATTCCCCATCAATATAGGCGTTCAGGATTTCGTCCGAATAATGTTCGCTAACTTTCATTTTGTCTTATCTAATCTTACTTTGTCTATGGAATGAATATTTGTGTGCATTTCAGGTTTTATATCAATTAGTTTTTCAGCAAGTGCTTTTCTTGCTCTGCATAAACGGCTCATTACTGTACCAATCGGTATTTGCAAGATCTCTGCAACTTCTGAATAGCTGGAACCTTCCAGATCTACCAGTGTGATCACCTGTCGTTGCCCTACAGGCAATGTCGTTAGTGACGTGCGTATTGTTTTGCATATATGTTGCCTTTCATATTGATGTTCAGGCGAGTCTTGTTCATAAAGTATCTGTTCATCAATATCTTCAAATTCACGATGTTGTCTAAAGTGGTCCTTCCAGCAATTTGCAAGGATTCCATTCAGCCAGGGATTCATTGCATCCGGGTTGCGGAGTTGCCGTATATTTTTTAATGCCTTTGCCATGGTTTCCTGAACCAGATCATCAGAAAGTGATGCATTGTGGCTCCAGGAAAAGGCAAGTTTATACAGCCTCATACGCTGCTGCTGCAAAGCCTCCTTCAGGCTGCTATCAGTGCAAAGAATCTTGTTGATGAAAAGACGCATATTCTCAATATTTTATTGTGCGGGTCATTAGCACTGATAATATCATGGGAATGTCTTTTGATTCATCAAGTTCCTGTATCTTAGACGCAGTACCTGACTAATTTATTCCATATTAGAGTCCATTAATATAGATTATTGTTGATAATCTCGGAATAAAAAGGGGATTAGCTCCGTCTACCATTATGTAGTTGTATCCCGGGTTCATGTGCCCAGAAAATAAAAAGTGAGAGAGGAGTAGGTAAATGTCTAATTTTAAACGATTATTTAAGAGGGCAGATGAAAATAAGCTATCTGCCCATATAAAAACAAGCTTGTCTGTCGGCTTGTTCGGTCTGCTGGTAGGGGCCACTGCGCCAGTATTAGCGGATAGTGAAGTAATGATTATTCAGGTTTCCGATCTTCATGGAAACATGGTGCCTCATGCAGGCATCATTGAAACCGCAGATGGTGATGAGTACGCCGTGACCCAGGGTGGTGGACTCGCCAAGGTCGCTACCGTTATTAATGAGCTGCGTGGTAACAATGAAAATAATCTTGTACTAGGCGTCGGTGACAGTATTCATGGTAGTGCAGAAGTAATGTTCACCATGGGTGATGCAATGATGCCGGCCTGGAATGCGATGGGTCTGGATGCCTATACACCAGGTAACTGGGAATTTGGTTATGGGCCTGCGGTTTTCCGCGCACGTTTCACCAATGTGTGTAAGGCGCATCCGGAGTTGCAAAATCCGGCACTATGGGCTGCTTCAACCTTCCCTGCAAAAGCACTATGCCCACCTATTGCGGGTAACATGGTAGCAATGACAAGTGCTGATGGCGTACCAGGTGTAACGGTCGCTAATTTCCCGACCCTGGCAGCCAACTTATACAATGGTGGCCCTTATCCGCGCGTAGCCGGGTTCTTCGGCAAACGTCCGCTAGCACCTTACAAAGTCTTTACCCGTGATGGCGTTAATATTGCGGTTATCGGTCTTACCGCCGCTATCGTTCCACAACAGGCACCGGTCTTTAGCCGTACTTTCTCGTTTACGCAAGGTACAGAAGAGCTGCAAGGCCTTATTGATCAGGCTAAGTCGGAAGATGGTGCGGAGATTATCATCATCCAGTCAGAGCTTGGTTTGCCACAAAATGTTCAAATTGGTCGTGAATTTAAAGACGTCGATGTCATTTTGTCTGCACACTCTCATGAAGTAACCTTAGGCGCCATCATTGCCGATGATAAACGTGTTGATATGGTTTCATCCGATGGGCCTTCATCTGGTGAGAAGAAACGACTGCGCAATGGTGCAACTATTATTGTAGAGGCGGGTGAGGATCTCTATGTCGGCGCACTTAAGCTTGAAATTTCAGGTGGAGAAATTGTTGACTTCGAGTGGGAAGCGGTTCCTGTTGATGATAAAGTATTGGAAGATGGTGAAATAGCGGACTTGGTTGATAGCCAGGAAAAATATTTCATCGCTGGTGATGACTTCAAGAGGCACACCTTCCTGCCAGCAGCGTATTGTTCTCCTACAAGCCCTTGTATGCCAAATGCAAACGGTGAAGTCGAAAAAGGCCTCCGTTTGGTAGACTCTCTGGATACCGTGGTGGGTACTACTGATACC
>DAOWEP010000140.1 GCA_030638455.1 Gammaproteobacteria bacterium | reverse complement strand
GAATCACTGAATACATGCGAAATCATTGCGGATCTGGATATCTATGCAAGGCATCATCATACGTCAAAAAAATCAAGGTTCCGTATCCAGGAGAATGCGCCAGACGAGCTGACAGAGGCTGTCAGGCGTTTGGTTGAGCGAGGCCTGCTTGCTGGTCTGGAGGATGCCCGGCTAACTCCTGAAGGGTTTGAAATAGCCCGGCATGTCTATCAGTCACTTACCCATCAGGCTGGCAAATAGCCCCTGTCTGAAACAGCTTTTTTCCAGCAGGCGATATCGCTTCAGGTTATTGATAAAAAGTAGTAATTGGTAAACAGTCCGGTGAATATGGGTCTAGTCAGATCAATAACCTTATGCTTTATCTGCTTGTAGTGAGTCACGTACTCCGTCAAGCTAGTTCCTTGATTTACTAGAGAATTGACTGTTAGGGATGAACAGGACAGAATAACCAGTCAGGCCAGTACTCCGTTAAGCTGGCACACAAGGTAAGGGAGAATGCCTGTTGTTGGCTTCTGTCAGGAATTTAATAAATAAAAAAACTAAATGATAATAAAATGAACCCTAGAACAAACAAAGAAGTCATTAATCTTTCCAAGCGGGGAAACAGCCTGCTACGCAAAAAACGTTATCGTGAGGCAGAAAGAGTATTTCTCGATGCCCTGGGAATGGAAGAAGGTAACGTCTATATCCTGGTCGGTCTTGGTAATCTTTATCGTGAGCTCAAGCAGTTCGATAAATCCATAGAACAATATGACAAAACCCTGAAGATCGATCCAAATAACGTATTTGCTTTGCGCGGTATTGGCGATTGTTTTCGTGGCCAGCAACATCCTGAAAGGGCGATTTCCTACTGGTTGAAGTATATGGAGATTAACTCGGGAGACATCCATGTGATTGTGCGTCTGGCCGATGCACACATGAAAATGGGTGAGCACGATAAGGCAGAAAATTATTACCTTGATGCGCTGCAAATTCAGGGCGAAGACAAATACGCCTTGATGGGTATAGGCTGCCTCTACTACCACAGCAATGAAGATGACAAGGCGCTGGAGTATTTCAGCAAGCTATTGTCACTGGATGAAAATTATGTAGCCGTACTGACTATGGTGGGAAATATCCACCGCCGCAGGCTCGAATACAAGCAGGCCTCCAAATATTATGAAAAGGCCATTCAATATGAACCCTGGAACACCATTGCCCAGTACGGCCTGGGGCACTGTCAACGAGGCATGCGTAACTTCGACGAAGCCATCGTCTGGTGGTCCAAGATTCTTGATAAGGAACCCAATAATCAGGATATCCACGACCGCGTAGGAGATGCCCTGTTAACCATGGGTGACTTCGAACACTCGCTGGAGCATTACCGCAAGAGCCTTAGTATAGGATTCGACCCTTATGCATTAATCGGGCTTTCGAAAATTCACCGTGAAATGAAGCACTATGAAGATGCAGAAAACTGCTGTAGGGAAGTGCTGCGCGAAGTACCTAATCATGCCCGTACCCTTGAAGAATTCGCTGAGGTGCTGGACTGTCTGGGAAAAACAGAGGAAGCCAGTGAAGTACGCGAAAAACTGAAACACGTAACCCACGAATAATCCCTATTTTTTGCGAAAGGTGGCGGGGTGTTTGGGGAGCTAGTTATTTCACCTCTACCGGAATTTTCCCAATCCGTGTCTGCCATTCGGCAGGGCCGGTTTTATGGATCGAACTGCCCTTGCTGTCCACGGCCACGGTTACGGGCATATCTTTCACCTCAAATTCATATACCGCTTCCATTCCTAGCTCTTCAAACGCAACCACTCGTGCAGATTTGATGGCTTTGGAAACCAGGTAGGCCGCACCACCTACCGCAATTAAATACACCGACTTATGCTTCTTGATGGCCTCTATGGCTTGAGGCCCGCGTTCTGCCTTGCCGATCATGCCGAGCAGACCGGTTTTGGCCAGCATGGCTTCGGTGAATTTATCCATTCGGGTAGCCGTGGTAGGGCCGGCTGGGCCAACGGCCTCGTCACGCACAGGGTCTACTGGGCCGACGTAATAAATAAAGCGTCCATTGAAATCCAGGCCTTCTGGCAGGGGCTTGCCGTTTTCCAGCAGTTCTATGATTCGTTTATGTACGCTATCACGGCCTGTCAGCAGTTTTCCGGACAGTAGCAAGGTGTCACCCGGGTTCCATTGCTGAATTTCTTCGGCACTGATTGAGTCCAGGTTTACACTTTGTGTCTGTGCGCTGGCCTCCCAGGTAATATCGGGCCAGTCATTGAGAGAGGGTGGTTTCAGTTTTGCAGGGCCGGTGCCATCCAGTGTGAAATGGATATGCCGCGTGGCGGCGCAGTTGGGGATCATTGCAACGGGTTTGGATGCCGCATGGGTTGGGTAGTCATGTATCTTTACATCCAGCACAGTGGTCAGCCCGCCCAGGCCTTGTGCGCCAATACCCAGCGCATTAACCTTTTCGTATATTTCCAGACGCAGTTCTTCAACCCGGTTGACTGGGCCTTTCTTTATTAGCTCCTGGATATTGATGGGCTCCATTAACGCCTGCTTGGCCATCAGCATGGCCTTTTCCGCCGTACCGCCTATGCCAATACCAAGTATGCCCGGTGGGCACCAGCCTGCACCCATGCCAGGTATCGTGTTGAGTACCCATTCGGAAACATCATCGCTGGGATTCAGAATGGTGAAACGTGCCTTGTTCTCCGAGCCACCACCTTTTGCAGCCACGATAATTCCTATCTGATTACCGGGTACGATCCTGCTATGGATAACCGCCGGTGTATTGTCCCCGGTATTTTTTCGCTGGCCTGCCGGGTCGGATACGATGGAGGCACGCAGGGTATTATCTGGATGTGTATACGCATCATGAACAGCCTGATTCACCATTTCATCTACACTGAGGGAAGAGTCCCACTGGACATTCATGCCGATATCCAGAAATACGGTGACGATGCCGGTATCCTGACAAATGGGGCGATGGCCTTCCGCGCACATGCGTGAATTGACCAGTATTTGCGCCATAGCATCTTTGGCGGCAGGAGATTCTTCCTGTTTCCAGGCCTGATGCAGGGCATGGATAAAATCAGGTGGGTGGTAATAGGAAATATATTGCAGCGCATCTGCAATGCTGGAGATGAAATCGTCCTGCCTGATTGTGGTCAAAGAGGTTGTTGTCATAGTAATAGTTTACAGTTTTATCATAATTTTCACAGGCCTGGATGGATAACAATAAAATATTCCTTTCAAAGAGTACCGGTTATGAAGATGTGTAAAAAATGCCTGATAAGTGGCAGGGTGCAAGGTGTTTTTTACCGAGCATCTGCACAGCGTCAGGCACAGTCGTTGGGCGTTACAGGTTGGGCAAAAAATTTACCGGATGGAACGGTTGAGGTAATGGCCTGCGGTGAGGAAGATGCCGTGAACACCCTTTGTGACTGGTGTAGAGAGGGCCCAGAATATGCAAGGGTAATCAGCGTTGAATGTGAAGAACAGGGTTTTCAGGAATTATCAGGCTTCACTACGAGATAATTGCGTGATAGTCACGGGATAGTCATAGTAAGCGCCATCTGGATTTGACTTGTATCAATGAGTGTATGAGTGGGTTGTTATCTACTAACCTCCGTACAGAATCATGATAATCATCTAAACTCAGAAACAAGTAATATGTCCGTCCATACAATATTAAATAATCAACCCGGCACAACAACCGAACCAGTGAAAACACAACAACCCGTCTTTACGGCCGCCCCACACAGGATGATGTTTCTTGGCGGTGTGTTGCAGCTTGTGTTTGTGCTGGTATTCTGGTGT
>DAOWEP010000005.1 GCA_030638455.1 Gammaproteobacteria bacterium | reverse complement strand
TGTCCCGGGCACTGGACAAGGATATCGATAGTGTCGGTGAGGCACTGAAAGATGCAAATTCTGCCCGTATCCATACCTTTATTGCGACATCACCGATTCATATGAAGATGAAGCATCGTATGGAACCGGAACAGGTAATCGAGCAGGCTATTAAGGCGGTGAAACGCGCGTGCAAGTACACAGATGACGTAGAATTTTCACCGGAAGATGCGGGTCGTTCGGAGCCAGATTTTCTTTGCCGGATTCTAGAGGCGGTCATTGATGCCGGTGCCACTACCCTGAATATACCGGATACTGTTGGCTACAATGTGCCAGAGCAGTTTGGCGGGTTAATTCGCACTCTGATTGAGCGCATTCCAAATTCGGACAAGGCCATCTTTTCTGTGCATTGTCACAACGATCTGGGCTTGGCGGTGGCCAACTCATTGTCTGCGGTAGTAAACGGAGCGCGTCAGGTGGAATGTACGATCAACGGGCTTGGTGAACGTGCAGGGAACGCATCCCTTGAAGAAGTTGTTATGGCCGTCCGAACCCGCAGGGATGTCTTTTCCTGTGACACGAATCTGGATACCACGCAGATCGTTAGCTGTTCCCGTCTGGTTTCGGGGATTACCGGGTTTCCGGTTCAACCCAACAAGGCCATTGTCGGTGCCAATGCGTTTGCGCATGAATCAGGTATCCATCAGGACGGCGTATTAAAGAGCCGCGAGACCTACGAAATCATGCGGGCTCAGGATGTTGGCTGGGCGGCGAATCGAATGGTGCTTGGCAAACATTCTGGCAGGAATGCCTTTCGTACTCGGTTGCAGGAGCTGGGGATAGAGTTTGGTTCAGAAGAAGAGTTGAATGATACTTTTGCGCGATTCAAGGAGCTGGCCGATAAGAAACATGAAATCTTTGATGAAGATCTCCAGGCGCTGGTTACCGAAACCAATCTTGAGGCGGAAAATGAGAGCATCAAGCTGGTTTCCATGCATGTGTGTTCCGAGACGGGTGAAAAACCAGTGGCGACGATCACCCTGAGCGTGGATGGTGAAGAGAAAAAGGCAACTGCAAACGGGGGTGGCCCGGTAGATGCGGCGTTCTGTGCCATTGAAGATATGATCAACAGTGATACCAATCTTCAGTTGTACTCCGTGAACAATATCACCAGCGGTACCGACTCGCAGGGTGAAGTGACAGTGCGGATTGAAAAAGAAGGGCGCATAGTAAATGGTCTGGGGGCGGATACTGATATTGTAATCGCCTCAATAAAGGCCTATATAAACGCGCTTAACAAAATGCTGTGTTCACCAGAAAGAGCACATCCTCAGCAGGGTGAGAATGTCTGAGAATTCTGCAAACGGGTTTGTTAACAGTTCATCGAGAATGGACGAGTCCTTGCGAAGAACTTACCTGGATGCGATGGGTATTCAGGTATGGGAACAGCGGGACGGCCCATTGCTGGGTGAGGGATTAGCCCTTGAGGAGGAACGTCCAGGTAACAATGTTGAACATCAGCATCAGGTTCAGATTGATGTGCAGGATCTTGGCTGGGAAGCATTGCAGCAGCAAGTGGCCTCCTGTGTTGGTTGCGATTTGCACACCAGCAGGACACAAACAGTTTTCGGTGTAGGCAACCAAAACGCTGATCTGCTGATAATAGGTGAAGCTCCTGGTGCAGACGAGGACCAGCAGGGAGAACCGTTTGTAGGCAGGGCTGGAAAGCTGTTGAATGAAATGTTGTTGGCAATTGGGCTGGAAAGGCGGGCTGTTTATATTGCGAATATCCTGAAGTGTCGTCCACCCGAGAACCGTGATCCGCAAGTCGCGGAGGTCTTTGCCTGTGAACCTTACTTGCGTCGGCAGGTGCAGTTGATTAAACCCAAACTGATTCTGGCAGTAGGTCGTGTGGCAGCCCAAAACCTGTTAAAGACTGAAACAAAAATTGGTAAGTTGCGTGGGCAGCAGTATGTTTATCCTGATACGGATATACCGGTGGTGGTAACCTATCATCCTGCATATTTGCTGCGTTCGCCAATGGAAAAGAGAAAATCCTGGCAGGATCTATTGATGGTCAAGGATGTGCTTGGAAGCGATGGCCAGTAACGACAGGAATCATATCTAATGAGCGCAATGTTGGAAGATGGGGTACCTGAATTTCGACCCATGCGGGAAGAAGATCTTGATGCGGTCATGGAGATCGAAAAGGCAGTCTATCCTAGCCCGTGGACGGTCGGGATTTTTCGTGACTGCATGAGAGTAGGGTATTATTGCCAGGTGCTGGAGCGTAATGGTTTGCTTGAAGCCTACGGTGCCTTGTCTCACGGCGCTGGTGAGGCACATATCCTGAACCTTTGCGTGCATCCCAAGTCACAGCGTCAGGGCCTGGGCAGAATCATGCTAAAGAACCTGATCGATGCCGCGAAAAGGCTGTCTGCAGAGATTGTTCTGCTGGAAGTCCGGCCTTCAAACAAGGTTGCAGTAAGGCTTTATCTCTCAATGGGTTTTAATGAAGCCGGGTGCCGTAAGGATTATTATCCGCACGAGAAGGGCAGGGAAGATGCGCTGATCTTCGCTATGAATCTTTAGATGTATCTCAATTCCTGACACTTCTGCCGTACTAAGTAGTAGCATCGCCAAACAATAGATTATCAGGCAAAGCTTCCGCATCCCTCGGCAACCGCTCCTGCGTTGCACTCGGCCTCCGTTCCTGACTCGGCTCTATCGATTCCTTCCATGGAATCGTACCTTCTCCATCCCTGGAGTCGTGCTCACGCCCCTTACCTGCATCCATGCAGGCAACAGTATTACTTTTGGTGTAAAATAGTCTGCTTTGTGGTTTATCCTTAATCAACTCAGAATCTAACTAAAGATGTCCAGTATTTCAGAACAAACAGCCTTACGCCGTACGTTTGCCATTATCTCGCATCCGGATGCAGGTAAGACTACCCTGACGGAAAAATTGCTATTGTTTGGCAGAGCAATCCAGCATGCGGGTACCGTAAAGGGTCGCAAGGCTGACCGACACGCCACATCCGACTGGATGGCAATGGAAAAGCAGCGCGGTATATCGGTTACCTCTTCAGTAATGCAGTTTCCATATAAAGGTCGCATCATTAATCTGTTGGACACTCCGGGGCATGAAGACTTCTCGGAGGATACCTATCGTACCTTGACAGCAGTAGATTCAGCATTAATGGTGATCGATAGTGCCAAGGGTGTAGAGCAAAGAACCATTAAACTGATGGAGGTTTGCCGATTGCGCACCACACCGATTATTTCATTTATCAACAAGCTTGATCGTGAAGGGCGTGACCCGATAGAGCTAATGGATGAAGTGGAAGATATCCTGAATATCCGGTGTGCACCTGTTACCTGGCCAATCGGTATGGGCAAGCAGTTTAAGGGTGTATTCCATCTGCACAATAACAGTGTCCATCTGTATAGCGCTACACATGGTGGAAAAATACAGGAAGGTGAGATTATAGAAGGACTGGATAACCCAAGGCTGGATGAAGTGTTGGGAAATGTTGCGCAGGAATTACGTGATGAAATTGAGCTGGTGCGTGGGGCCAGTAATGAATTTGACCTGGATGCCTTTCTTGCAGGTGAGCTGACGCCGGTATTCTTTGGATCCGCGATCAATAATTTTGGTGTAGCAGAACTGCTGGATGCCTTTGTTGAGTATGCACCGGCACCTTTGCCCAGAGCAACTACGACACGTGATGTTGAACCCAATGAAGAAAAATTCACTGGGTTTATATTTAAAATCCAGGCAAACATGGACCCACAGCATCGTGACCGAATCGCTTTCTTACGTATCTGTTCAGGCAGCTTTGAAAACGGCATGAAAATGCGTCATGTGCGTATAAAGAAGGATATCAAAATATCCAATGCCATTACCTTTCTGGCCAGTGAGCGTGAACAGGTAAATGAAGCCTATCCCGGGGATATTATCGGGCTGCACAACCACGGGACCATACAAATAGGTGATACCTTTACGCTGGGGGAAGAGTTGCAGTTTACCGGTATACCGAATTTCGCACCGGAGTTATTCAGGAGGGTTGTATTACGTGACCCCCTGCGTTTAAAGGCATTGCAAAAAGGCCTTGTGCAGTTGTGTGAAGAGGGCGCGTCACAGTTGTTCCGTCCATTAAGGAACAACGACCTGATTGTAGGCGCAGTCGGTGTGTTGCAATTTGATGTGGTGGCCTTCAGGTTAAAGGAAGAGTATGGGGTAGAGTGTATTTTTGAACATGTAAATGTAAAAACCGCTCGTTGGGTAACCTGCGAAGACCCGAAAAAGCTGGATGAATTCCAGAAAAAGCTTTCAGATAATCTTGCCCTGGATAGTGGTGGGAGTCTGGCCTACATCGCAACCTCGCAGGTAAACCTTGATCTGGCCATAGAGCGATGGCCGGAAATTAAGTTTCATGCCACACGTGAGCATGGGGTGGGTGCTTCGTAGGTAGCTTAGGTTATATGTGATGATTTCAGGGAGATTGTCAGGTAATTTTACAGTCAGATATATCCCTTACTTATTGTAAATAAAGGATAAAGATAGTTTATCTCATTTTATTCTTGGAATGTTTTGCAGTACAGCGTGATTAAATTGAGTGGAATGATTTCCTGGAATGCCTCTAATTCATTGAATCATATTACCTATTTGTTCATTATATTTAGGCGGGAAAATACTGATAAATAATGACTGTCAGGATATTTTACATTTATCCTGGCGTAACCTGGATAATCATACAAAAAGATTCATATATAATTGATTCCATTATAAAAGATAATACCGGTATGAATATTGCATCCTAGAAGCAACTGCTATTGGTTTAGAAATTTACACACAATCAGACTAGGAGAAATATATTTTGAATATGGGAAACTTGTGCTATAGTTTCCACAAAATATATATTGAAATTGATAAGGGATAAATATGATGACTAATTTTTTATACAAAAGTTTATACAAAAGATTTTTATTGTTATTGAGTGCAGCAGGCATGGTTGCCTTTGTTGGATTAACAGGTAATGTTGCAATGGCAATGACCCCTGATAGTGAGACACCTGCAAATGAAGGTGTTTGTAATGATCTTCTAGAGGATGGTACTACAAAAGGTCTTTATGGACTGTGTATTGCCTATTGTGAAGCACAAGACTTAGGTAGCGTTGATACAAAGCCGCCTAGTCTGAAAATTCTTGAAAATTACGACAAGAAAAAACAGAATGACGATCCAGAAATGCCATGTATATTATCTCAAAATTTTGGTTGCTTCGATCAAGCCGAACTAGACTCAATTAGCACAACCAACCATTGTATGCGTTTCTCTGATGGCACTGGCTCATTTATTCAACATGGCATACAAGACGGTCTAAACAGTCACTTTATAAAAGTTGATACGAGACCAACAGCAAGTTGTGTCTATGTAGACTTCGTAACG
>DAOWEP010000048.1 GCA_030638455.1 Gammaproteobacteria bacterium | reverse complement strand
CGGATTTGAAATGCGCAATACGCTTTGCGTGCCGGTGGGAGGGGTTACAGAAGATACGATAACCGGTGTCATTCAGGTAATGAATAAAGCAAGGGATGCAGATTTTACGGATGAAGATCGGGAGATACTGGAAAAACTTGCCTTTCATATCCAGATCAATATTGAAAATATTTTTCTTAAGCAGGAGTTATATAAAGTCTCTGAACAACTGAGCGAAATGATCGATAAGTTGGAGAGCAGGCTGAATAATTAGGTTTGGTTATGTAATTCTGGTAGGGGCAGTCATTTCGTCCTGAATACTTCTCGATAAAGCCGGATAGCGAAAAGTAACACTGGCGTTCCATGCAGGAACAAATCAAAGATATCGATAGGACGACTGAGTGTACCACCTGCAAGCATAATCAGTTTTTCCCAGAGATGAGGCTGGGGCATAAAGGGCGCCAGCCCCAATATCAGTGCCAGAACAGCAAGTACTGTTAAAGGGATTTTGTCTATCCATTTCATGGTTAGGAATACTGCTTAATATAGTGGAACTCTTACACTAATTGCAGATTCAGAATACCTTCCATTTTTTCTGCTGTTTCTGATTTTCCGGTGCGACTATCACCGATCAGTGCGACCGTAATGCTTACCTGGTCTACGTTATCATTAAATCGTTTACGTTTTGCTATTGCCTGTGATTTAATCAGGTCTATAAGGTCTTCTGCCAACCGTATCGGGCCTTGTTGTTCTACATCATTGCGATGTTGGTAGCCACAGCGAGTAATATCTTCATCGCTGTTTTCACTGTAGACGCCCGCCATTAGCTGGCTATAGGCCACGCCAATTTTCATTTCCTTTCGTTCAATCAGTGTCCTTGTGGCTTCAATAAGGTTTTCTTCATTAATGATAAATTTTTCATACAGATCAGGATGTAGAACTTTACCGTTTTCATCTTTTAATAATGGAAAAGGATTCGCCCAATAACTGCTTTCCTTGGAGCCGCGGTGGGTTTTGGTGCTCCCGGATGCTACACGTTCTCCTAATCGGAAGTGCTCAATAGCCTCTTCCTCAGTCATGTCGGCCTGGATGGTGGATGCGCCTTTTTCAATCAAATTGAAATTGTTCATGTATAGAAGGACATCGAGCACATCACCACGAGCGACCTCGGTTCCATCGGTTACGGGAACAATTTGTCGTGCGTTGGTGCCGGTTTTCTGATTATAGCCAACTTCACGACCGGCCATTTGCAATTTCGCCTGGTCACTGAACCCATCCAGGCAGGCAAATGCCCCTGTTTCTGTTCCGTAAAATACAGGTCTGTGCAGATTGTCTTTACCATTTTCCAGTTGAACCCTGCCCATGTCGTCTGCCTTTATCAGCATATTGGCAATATAGGGTTCATTGGTTGTCTTATCAAAACGCATGATATAGCGTGTACAGCCACAGTGCATCGGGATGTGACCACTACGGATGGCCAGTACATTATGCAAGGTGAGTACCGGTTTTTTAGCGTAGCCAAAATATTTCAGTTCATCTCGGTTTGGTACCAGGCCTACCAGTATCTGGTTTTTTTCATCCCAGTAATAACCCAGGTCATCATCTTTTGCGTTAGGGTCACCAAAGATAAAAACGCCATCTGGATGCCGGTTCTCTGAAATATCTTCTACCTTGGCGAATGGAAAAAGGTTCAACAGTCCGGGTTCCATTTCGATGCATCCACGTGATTTATGGATATACACAATGATCAGGAATGCACCCACTCGTAATGGGACAGAAACCCACTCTTCTGGTGTAAAAGTACTGTCGTTAAAGGGATTATGGTCTAGTTCATAAAAGGGAAATGCGCGTTTATTCGAAGGTGTCGAATAATCAATGCCGGTTTGTATATCTGCAGCAATCGTCAGCGGGACATAGGCAAGTGACACATAATCTGGTGGCAGGTTCAGGTAGTGGCCGGAGATCTCACCTGCTGTTACATTGGGCGCCGCATCCAGCCCCGGTGTGCGTCGGACACCTTGCTCAAGCTGTACATGATCGAGTAATTGTCTTCGTGTTTCCAGGATCAGGTCAGAAAGATATGTAGCCTTGTGGGTAATCTTGTTTTTGACTGTTTTAGGGGTTTCTTCTTTTGTAGAAACTACATCATTTTGTAAGCGCACAAGACGTGAATACCCGGTCCCCCTGAAATGGTGAAAGCAGCCATCCAGGAATCGCACCAGTGCACGCGCCTGTTCCAGTTCTGTATCTGACTGGAATTCCTCGGTCTTCAGTATCTGTAGAAAGTCACGGGCACCGATTGGATCAATAAAATTGATTTTTTGTATGGCCTCCTGACGTTGGTTTCCATTTCGACTTTTCAGGTCATCGATAAAGGCCTTCTTATACATCTTCAGATATCGTGAAAATGCCAGGCTCTTTAAAAGCTGGTCCGGGGTTGTGCAGCCATCACGTATTTCGAGTATTTCTTCCATAATATTTAACAGGTTATTTTGTAGACAATAAATTTATTGTCATTAAATTAGTGGGCTACAAAAATATTTTTCTTGTAAAGGTTCAATTGTTTTATTTATTAAGAGCGCAATCTTTATGCAGCCTCGAAGGATACCATGAATGGCGACTTCATGTGGATACTGGCAAACAGGTAAAGTAATAAATGGGCTGTTTGCCGAATGGTGCAAGTATATTGAATTTTAAAGAATTTTGATAAGAAATAAGGCCTGTACCTGGCCGTAACCGAGAACTACAACAATAAAGAAGTGGTATTATTAATTGAAGTTACTTAACGGTACTTTGAGCTGGAAAAACCAGACGGGGACAATTTTCGGGTGAACTTTTGGAATGTAGGTAATATTAAGGGCAATTTTTTCATTTCCTATTGAGAAGACTGGAAGTATGCCCGGGAATGGATCGTTATCCTTGTAGTCTTTACGTGTCATCATAAAACCGATTAACCCTGCATCAATGTTCAGGTTGTCAGATTCTATAAATCTTCGCATAACGCCACCGCCTGCATAATAAGAAGCATTGCTCAGTGAGTCCTTGAATCCAGAAGCGCTTACAAACGGTATCCAACGTTTGTTTACGGGGGCAAAATCATATTGAAAGCCCAGTCCCCAGTTTTCTTCATTAAAGTTCTGGGAGGGAGATGGATTGATATGGACTGAGGCACCATTCAGGATAATGCTAAAGCCCTCTGCATGTAAGGGCAGAGAACTCGCCAGCATTAATAAGCCTGTAAGCCAGCTCAGGCAATAAGGAATCAGTCTACGGGTTTTCAGAATTGATTCACACATCTTTTGTAAGTTAATTCTCCTGAGATCAAACATCTTTCTTATTTTGTTTGTCGGCTAAAACAGGAAAATCTTGAGGGAGGTACAGGGTCAGGCATGCCGGCTATTGCCAGTAAAGACGCCATATCCACATGCTGTGGAATACGGTTACAGGGATGATTGATTAAGGGATATATATTAAAGAAGTCAGTAAGATAATGACTGAGGGAAAATTTGCAGGCTCAGTGGCAGGAATCTTACATACTTTCGATTCGTTGTAATTGCTCACTAAGGTTTTCCAGGGTAGAACGCATGCCAGCAACCTTTTCTTTTTCCTTATCAACCACTTCGGCTGGAGCGCGGTCGATAAACTTGGCATTGGAAAGTTTGGCTTCACCCCGTTCAACATTCTTTCGAAGTTTGTCAATCTCCCGGTTAAGTCGAATGAGTTCTTCTTCCTTGTTGATTAACCCTGCCATGGGGATCAATAGTTTCATTTCTCCAACCAGTGCGGTCGCAGACTCCGGTGCATTGTCATTTTCCTGTAGCCAGGTAATAGATTCAATCTTGCCCAGTGACTCAAGGTAGCGCTGGTAATTTTCGAGTCGTACCTGATCTTTGCTAGAACCGTTCTGTAATATAACAGGCAAGGGTTTTCCTGGTTTAATATTCATGCCGCTACGAATCTTTCGGATACCCAGAATAAAGTCCATAACCCATTGCATGTCTTCAATTGCAGTATTGTCTATCTTGTCCATATCAGGTTCTGGATAGGATGACAGCATTATCGTCTTCGTCGCGTCGTCTCTCCCGGCAAGTGGTGAAAGACGTTGCCAGATTTCTTCAGTAATAAACGGAATGATCGGGTGAGCAAGGCGTAACAAGGTTTCGAGTACGCGTACCAGTGTGTGGCGAGTCCCGCGTAAGGCCTCTTCACTACTGTCCGTATTGGTTAATATGGGCTTGGAAAGCTCAAGATACCAGTCGCAGTATTCGTTCCAGGTGAAGTCATAAATGGCCTGTGCAGCATGATCAAGTCGGTAACCGTCAATTGCCTTTATGACAGTTTGTTCAGTTTGTTGCAGGCGGGAAATGATCCATTTGTCCGCAGTTGTTAATGTATAATTATTATCGCTTTGTCCACAATCATGACCTTCGGTGTTCATGAGCACATAGCGGGCCGCATTCCAGAGTTTGTTACAGAAATTTCGGTAGCCCTCGATCCGTCCCATATCGAAATTGATATCACGGCCAGTGGTAGCCAGTATGGCGAAGGTGAACCTGAGTGCATCTGTTCCAAATGCAGGTATGCCATCCGGAAAATCTTTCCGGGTTGCCTTTTCGATTTTTTTGGCCATCCTGGGTTGCATCAAGCCTGATGTGCGTTTATTAACAAGGGTCTCAAGCTCAATGCCGTCGATCAGGTCAATAGGGTCTAGTACGTTACCCTTTGATTTAGACATTTTCTGCCCATGTGAATCTCGCACCAGTCCGTGTATATAGATTTCATGGAACGGAACATTATCCATGAATTCAAGCCCCATCATGATCATGCGTGCTACCCAGAAAAAGATAATATCAAAGCCGGTGACAAGCACGCTGGTAGGGTAAAAGGTTTTCAGTGCATCTGTGTTTTCCGGCCAGCCCAGAGTAGAGAAGGGCCACAGGGCGGAAGAGAACCAGGTATCGAGTACATCTTCATCCTGACGTAGTAGGCATTCGGCATCGAGATTGTATTTTTCGCGTGCTTCCTGTTCGTTGCGCGCAACGTACACGTTACCTTCTTCATCGTACCAGGCAGGGATACGATGCCCCCACCATATCTGGCGTGATATGCACCAGTCCTGGATATTGCGCATCCACTCAAAGTAGGTGTTCTTCCAGTTGTCCGGGACAAATCTGATGTCACCATTTTCTACTGCCTTGATTGCAGGTTCAGCCAACGGGCCCGCCTTTACAAACCACTGGTCGGTCAGGAAAGGTTCCACAACCACACCGGAACGGTCACCACGCGGTACCATGAGTTTGTGGTCTACAATTTTTTCCAGAAGATCGAGTTCTTTCAGGTCATGCACGATCATGTCGCGTGCTTCATATCGCTCCATGCCACGGTATTTTTCTGGTGAATTCTCGTTTATGCAGGCATCGATGGTAAGCACATTGATGATCGGCAGATCATGGCGCTTGCCCATTTCATAGTCATTAAAGTCATGAGCAGGGGTGATCTTTACGCAGCCGGTTCCAAATTCCGGATCCACATAATCATCTGCAATGATCGGTATTTCACGATTAACCAATGGCAGGGTAACGGTTTGTCCTATGAGTGACTGGTAACGTTCATCATCGGGGTGAACGGCAATCGCAGTATCACCCAGCATGGTCTCCGGTCTTGTGGTTGCGACTACAAGATGTCCATCACTGCTTGTAAGTGGATATCGCATATGCCACATGTGGCCGCTTTCTTCTTCTGAAATTACCTCAAGGTCAGAGACCGCTGTGTGTAATACCGGATCCCAGTTAACGAGACGTTTGCCGCGATAGATCAAACCTTTCTCATGCAGGCGTACAAATACTTCCTTGACGGCATCGGATAGACCATCGTCCATGGTGAAGCGTTCACGTGACCAGTCCAGTGATGATCCAAGGCGGCGTAACTGTCGAGTAATGTTGTTGCCTGATTCTGCCTTCCACTCCCAGATACGCTTGATAAAGTCATCACGACCCAGGTCATGCCTGCTCTTATCTTCAGCAGCCAACTGGCGTTCTACTACCATCTGGGTGGCGATGCCAGCGTGGTCAGTGCCCGGTTGCCACAGGGTATTGTGGCCTTTCATGCGATGGTAACGAATCAGCGTGTCCATCACGGTATTATTGAAGCCATGGCCCATGTGTAGGCTGCCAGTTACATTCGGCGGCGGGATCATGATAGAAAACGATTTATCACCTTCCTGTGGGGCAAAATAGCCGCCATCTTCCCAGGCTTGATACCAACGTTGTTCTATTGCATGCGGGTTGTATGTCTTGTCCATGTGATTCAGTGCTTCTAGTTAAGAGTAAATTTAAATATGTTTGAATGATGGGTTCAGGTGCGCACCCATTTTTTAGCGCTGTATTATACCCTAATAGAAGCTGGTATTTTATTATTTAGGGGAACTCTGATTAATTTTCTTGCTTGGGAGGGATATCATTGAGGATATCTGGTAATTGTTCTATCAGGTGGGTGCGAATGGATTCCTTGATAATCTCTTTATGATGGTGAAGTATGTTATTCAGGTTATCTTCCATGGATTGTTTGATAGCCCCTTCGATTTTTGACTCCAGCTTATGTTGGACCTCAGTTGTAATTTGTTCTATCAGTTCAGTTAGTTGCTCTATATCGATATGTAACTCATTAGCAATGTTAATATTGGCTTCGTTGATACTCGCGTTATTTTGGTCTTCGATAGTAAAGCCTGTATCTAGTGCTACATGACCACTAATACCGTGTATCTCCTCAGGTGTTATTTCTTCCGTGAAAGAGTTCTCGTCTGTTGGTATAGCATTGGTATCAAAACTGTAATCTGCGAGGCCAGGTGTCGCCTGTTCAGGGATAACGGGGGTTCTATTCTCCTGAACAGAACCGGGAGTAACTATATCATCCAGTACCGGGATATCCTCTTTATCGATATGTGGTAAATCAAAAGGGTTGTCGGTTGAATCATTCATGGTTAATTATCACCTTGAAGGGGCGTTACTCCTGATATTAATAAATTACAGTGTATGATTTCGCAGCTCGTATCCGCGATCTCGATAAAATTTGTATCGTTCCCGCCCTTTCTTCTTTTGTTCTGCATCTTCCGTAATGACTTCAGCAACCCGCTCGAACCGGGAGAAAAATCCGGGCACTTCATGGCTGAGATTAATTAGTACATCAGGGCTGCATTCAGGCTCATTATTATGGCCAATAAGTACAGGGGTGCCTGTTTCGCCTTTATTGGTAATAGAATGACTGGCAACAGCATGCGGGATAAAACTACCGCCCCGGAAAGTCCATAATAGCTTGTCTATTGAATTCGACTGTTGCTCAGATTCGGTGTGAATATATATTTTATGGCCTTTTTTGTAGGCCTTTTCAGCTATTTTACAGGCCAGTAGCTGGCGAGCATCCGGCTTTCGATCTGACATGATATAAAAATCTATAAGTGTCATAAGTTCTGTCTACTGTGCTTGATAGTGATTACAGGATAGTACTTTCAGTAAGCGTATAGACACTACTTGCCACTTGCAACCCGGCTTAGCAGGTACTGCATTAATAGTGGCACCGGCCGACCTGATGCGCCTTTTTCCTTGCCTCCAGATGTCCATGCCGTACCGGCAATATCCAGATGTGCCCATTTGTATTTTTTGGTAAAACGCGAAAGGAAACAGGCGGCTGTAATCGTGCCCGCACCTTTTCCGCCGATGTTTGCCATATCGGCAAAATTACTATCCAGTTGTTCCTGGTAAATATCCCATAGTGGTAACTCCCAGGCTCGGTCGCCTATGGTCTTGCCTGCATTGAGTAGGTCATGGGCAAGTGGTTTATGGTTGCTTAGCAAGGCCTGGGTCTGGTGCCCAAGTGCCACAATACATGCACCAGTTAGTGTTGCCATATCAATAACTACAGACGGATTGTAACGTTCACAATATGTCAGGGCATCGCAGAGAATCAGTCTGCCTTCCGCATCCGTGTTCAGGATTTCAATGGTCTTCCCCGACATGCTGGTGACCACATCGCCCGGTTTGTTGGCATCACCATCAGGCAGATTTTCAGAACTCGGAATCACCCCGACTACATTAATGGGTAGCTGCAGTTCAGCACATGCCTTGATCGCGCCCATTACACTTGCAGCACCGCACATATCGTATTTCATTTCGTCCATTGCCTGTGCCGGTTTGAGGGATATCCCACCCGCATCAAACGTCAGGCCCTTGCCCACCAATACCACAGGCTTGCGTTCCTTGTTTCCCCCCTGGTAATTGAGAGTAATCATTTTGGCAGGCTGGCGGCTGCCTCGGGAAACGGATAGCAATGCACCCATTCCGAGTTTCTCCATATCGGCTTCTTCCAGGATCTCCGCCTGTAAGTTGTCATATTGTTTGGCCATTTCCTCTGACTGGTCTGCCAGGTATGTTGGGGTGCAGATATTGCCCGGCAGGTTGCCAAGATCCTTTGCCAGTGAGACACCATAGGAAATAGCCTGTCCAATTTGAACCGATTCTTCACTGTTCGTTAGATCTCGACGACTTGGAATACTGATAATAATCTTGCGTAAAGGCCTTCTTAGGTCATCTTTCTTGCTTTTGAGCTTGTTGAAACGATACAAAGAGTCCTCTACTGCCATTACGCCATGCATAACCTTCCAGCTGGTATCGTTTCCCTTGATGTTCATTTCGGTCAGATAGAATACCGCTTCCATGGCGCCACCTTCATTCAGGGACTTGGTCGCTGTGCTGATAATGCTGCGATATTTCTTGATGTCGAGGTCGCGT
>DAOWEP010000009.1 GCA_030638455.1 Gammaproteobacteria bacterium | reverse complement strand
TGGTAGTGGGAAAAATATAAGGCCCTGATGCGGTATCAAATTCCCGGTAACTAAGCCCGAAGGTATCACCGGAAAAGATACTCTCACTAGACGGATCTACCATGCAATAATGGTGACGCGCATGTCCCGGGGTATCCAGAAATAAGAACTCGCGCCCCTGGAAGGACAGATTGAGCAGATCAGGCGCCTCAATAACACGGTCAGACGATACCGGGAGAATCTCACCAAAGGTACGATTCATTTCCTCTTCTCCATACACGGCTGTTGCACCCGCTATCAATTTGGTCGGGTCGATCATGTGTCGTGCACCACTTGGATGCACCACCAGCCTGGCATTAGGGAATTTTTGCATCAGCACACCTGCCGCCCCGGCATGATCCAGATGTACGTGGGTGACCATGATAAAATCCACACTACCAGGCGAAATTCTCATGGCCTCCAGTGCCTCCAGGAGTACTGTCGCCTTTGTTGTCACACCTACATCGACGAAGGCCGCATGACCACCTTCGATTATTAAATGACTAGCCACCAGACCCGGCCGTTTAAACCCGGTATCAATCGTATAAATTCCAAAACCCTGGTCGATAAACACTCTGTTTTTCAATGTAGTATCCTGTAGTTACTAAATATAGTGCCCATTGAACATAACGATTCCCGTATATAAATGCAAAGCCACCATTTAAAAGTTATTGTTCTGGACTCGTTTTACCGCACAAAGATATAATTCTCTTTCAGAAAAGACAGAGAAGCGACATAAAATAACTGGATCCGGTAAAAGCACCAGATCGCAGAATTAACCTATTGACAAGATCCACCCAAACGACCCCATTTTATATACTCCAATGCCCAGAATGAACAAAATTATAATTGAATATTTTAGTGATGTGTTGTGCGTCTGGTCTTATGGTGGCCAGATACGTATTGATGAACTGAAGAAAAAATATCCGGGAAAGCTGGAATTCCATTATCGGTTTCTGCCGTTATTCTCTTCCACAGCAAACCGCATGACCCGGGAATGGGGGCATAGAGGACATTATTCCGGTTTTAACAAACACCTTCAAGGTGTCATGGCTCAATGGGACCACCTGGAAATGCATCCTGATGTCTGGCTTAAAAATGTGCCTGCAAGCTCTGTAAATGCACACTTGTATCTCACCGCTATTCGTATTCTGGAAAACAATGGCGTTGTCTCGAAAGATGATCGGCATGAATTTCAGCGTCATAATTTGTTTGAAGAAACAATCTGGCGTATTCGTGAAGCTTTTTTTCGTCATAACCTGAACATTGCGGACATTAAGGTGCTGGATAGCATTGCCAATGATTTGCATCTACCTGTTGATCAGATTCGACAACTGATTGATACAGGAGAAGCCCAGGCAGAGCTCTGTCTGGATTTTGATGCAAAAGAAACCTATCAGGTACCCGGAAGCCCTACTTTTATATTTAATTCTGGTCGACAAAGGTTATACGGAAATGTGGGATACCGAATACTGGAAGCCAATTTTCAGGAATTACTACTGGAAGATGATATTAACTGCAACGAACCCTCATGGTGCTAGTAAAGCGCTTCATCAGCAATCAGAAACATTAAATCCTGCTTGACAGACTACGGTAACCCGCTTAAGTTGTGACCACCTAAGGTTTTCCCTGGAATTTCTGTATCCAGTGAATTAAACGGGAAATCGGTGAGGTTATCAACCATTTTCAGATAAAAGGTTTATTGCCAAGTCCGATGCTGCCCCCGCAACGGTAAGTGAGTAAAGGCTTGATATACCACCACTGTGTACAATACGCACATGGGAAGGCATCAAACCCACGCTGTTTCTATAAACAATAGAACGCTCTCACAAGCCCGGAGACCGGCCTTAAAACCATCCATCTGAATATAAGTGGATAGAATACTATGTTGCGGCGGGCAACACAGGTTCTTATGAACCTCGCTCATCACCCTGCACATCATATTATTCAAGTATTTTACCTTTATATTAATTGCTGAGCATAAGAACCCGCATGGAAATGATCAGGACACAGGACATGCAAAAAATACCTGCGTTTTCTGAAATAACGAGAATCAAAACGGCATCTTTTTATAAGCTGCTGCTTTGGTCATTGGCATTCCATTTGTTAGCAATAATTGCATTCTGGAGCGAACAAACCAGCACCCCCTTGATTGCGGGAAAAGAGCATGCAGGAGAAATGCTCTCGATTTCCATTTTGTCAAACACTTCACCTGTAAACTCTTCGCCTGCAAACTCTTCACATATAAACACGGTGCCTGCTACTACAGAAAAAAAACCACTGCTGACTAAGACAACCCTAGCAAGCCTGACGGTCAGACATAAAGACAGTAATAATCAAAGCACACCCGCATCAAAATCAAATACGCAAAAAGTTGCTCCGAAACTAACTACACCTGACAGCCTACATGTAGAAAAAATTAAATCGGAATTTACCAGGGGGGCTAGCAAAAGAAAGTTGCGTGAGATTTCTACAGAAACATCTGAGTTACTACAGGCCAGTCTGGGGAAAAGGCTTAGTGAATATTTTCATTATCCAAGACTGGCCAGAAAAAAGGGCTGGCAAGGCCAGGTTAAACTGAGCCTACGTATCGAGGGCAGCGGCCGCCTTAGCAATATTCAACTACGCAGATCTTCTGGATATCCCTCTTTGGACAATGCAGCCCTGAACAGCTTGCAAAAAGCTGCATATCTCCCTGATGCAAAGAGCTGGTTACAGGGCATGCACTATGACATCGTTGTCCCGGTAGAATATCATTTGATTGACAGTTAATTTTAGTACTAAATCTCACATGGGAAATCGACTATCTAAAATTTACACCCGCACAGGTGACAAGGGAACCACCGGTCTTGGAGATGGCAGTCGCATAGAGAAAGACAATGGTCGTATGGAGGCCATTGGCTGTGTAGATGAACTAAACAGTATTATCGGTATTGTGCTGGCCTGCGAAATCCCTGAATCAATCCAGAATTGTTTGGCCAAAATCCAGCATGAATTATTTGATCTTGGTGGTGAGCTGTCAATTCCAGGGCATGTCGCCATAAGTGATGAACACATTAAATCGCTGGAAGAAAACCTGGACAAACTAAATTCCGACTTACCTCCGCTAAAAGAATTTATCCTTCCAGGCGGAACCCTTGCTGCTGCACATTGCCATCACGCAAGAACCGTATGCCGTCGTGCAGAACGCGATTTATTAAGGCTGTCTCGCACAGATGAGGCCAATCATTTATCATTGATATATTTGAACAGGCTTTCGGATTTTCTATTTGTAGCTGCAAGGGTACTGGCCCGTAGCAATGGTGGAAAGGAAGTCCTTTGGCGACATGATAGAACTCGAAAATAAGTGGCTGGATACAGGCGAACTCAGGCGCATCCTTTTCTGGCGATTGCGAAATACATTTACATTCTCATTCCCTGTATACAATATTTTTCGTTGTCAGCCAGACTCACTACTTAATAAACTGGACTCCCATGGTAAACAACGATTCAAAACCCTGACAGAGAAATATCCAACACAAAACTGGACAGCTACCTGTAACGAACAGGATTATCAGGAAAGCCTGTATATACTCGATCTTTGTGATCAATATCTTTCAAAAATGCACATCAATGGAAAAGATAGCACGAACCTTGATATTGGCAGCAAAAACTGGGGCTATTTACCAGGGCTTCACAGTTTCTGCCCAACATCATGGGATGGAATAGAGCTTGATGCACATAGACGCTATTGGAATATGGTCACGCGCAGAGGATACGGTGAATCTATGGCAAAAAACTTCCCGGGTTGCCGATACCTCGTAGGGCCTGCCGAAGAACTTCAACGTCAATATTCGCTAATCACCTGGTTCCTGCCATTTATAACTCAAGTGCCTCATCAAGCATGGGGTCTGCCTATACAATATTTTCAACCAAAGTTTCTTTTACAATATGCATGGAATCTATTACAAGAAGGGGGCTACCTGTTTATTATTAACCAGGGCTCCGAAGAAGCCAATATACAACAGCGATTGTTTAAAGAACTGGAAATACCGGCAACACCGCTTGGAGAAATGAAAAGCATATTTTCTCCCTATAAAAAACAACGCTTCGGCTGGCTAGTAAACAAGACCATAGGGTAGAATGCGTCGCTGAATAAATACACAAGAGCTCATTCAAATGAAGTTATTGATATTCAGGAATGGCTGACCAATACTACCCCACCAGGAGAAAAACTGATAAGCGCCATGGTTGAGGCCTTTAACGGAAATCCTAAGCATAAATACATGGGCCGCAGCACAATTGAAAGACTGGAACGAACCATTATGCTGGCAAACCAGGCTGGCCTAGCCCTCACAAAAATACGGGGTATCAAGAATAAAATATAGGCGAGCCTCGATATAGGCTCACACAATCACATACTGTGCAGGCCAAAGCTACAGATTCACATAACAAAACTGTTTTTTTAATCTATATTTATTACTGATAATACACATAAAATAAAAGATAATGTTTAATGATTAAGTTATTCAACAAAGATGATGATGCAGGCGCCTCTGCAGAATCAGAGCTACCTCCCGCTGTAGACAGGTTAAATAAGCTGCATAAGATTCACAGCTATTACCCTATTGGTGCAAGGGTACACTATTACCCTGAATTCCATGAAAATATTGTTCTGGATTCGATCTTAATTGCATATCTTGTCGATGGTAATATCTTTTATTCTGACAGCGAAATCAGCTGGAAGGAGTCTGGCAAGAGAAAAATCATGGTATTCACTACAGAAGGGAAAAAAGAGCAATTTGATTCCATCGATGAATTCCAGTTTGTTATCCCCGCGAGCGGAGGCTCGGAAGAAAAACTGGACTACTTTAGCAAGGAAACGTTGGGCCGAAATTCCGGACTTTCCCGTGGAAATAATATCACCATTATTGCTGATAACAGGGGCAGCAGGTTACCCATCATACAAACCACAGTGAGCCGAAGAACCCTGGTCAAGGAGGGTTTTTACGCCAATCAGGAAGTCGTATTGCTGGATGTGGATACAAACTCTTTCATGCTAGCTGACCAGCGAAGCAGTTACCGCCTGCATACCAACTTACCGGTTTCAATAAGGGTAAGGGAAACTCCTGACGTGCTTCATTGTACACTGGCCGACTTTGCCGAACACTCAGTGAGAATAATATTCAGTGAAGATGAACCACTTGCTACTTTTATTTCTATTGATAAAACAATTACCCTAAACCTGATATTACCTGAACAGAACAAATCCTTTGCCCTCCGAGGTCATGTATTCCGCAGGCAACCGGGGCATGCAGTTATTACCCTGGACATGATAGAAAAGAACGGCGCCTTCTCCAGGATGGATACGATCGACAGCCTGGAGGTTAAAACCCTCCTATTACAAAATGCAATAGCAAGTCCTGACGATATCGCTTAGGGAAAGTCTGATTAATACTTACATGGCCATAACCAGGCCGCCCCTCTAACCCCACTTGAATCCCCATGCCTGGCTTGCACCAGGCGAGTAGATGCATGGTCTGAAAATACATACCGGCCCCATAGCCCCGGAACATTTACATATAATCGTGAAATATTGGATACACCGCCACCCAACACTATCACTTCCGGATCAATCACGTTAATCACACTGGCCAGTGCGCGTGCCATACGGTCTTCATAGCGCTGCAAAGTGCACTCTGCCTTTATATCCCCCTGACCGGCTCTCTCAATAATTTCGATCGCAGTCAGGTCTTCACCTGCATGAAATTTATGATCAATACTCAATCCAGGCCCGGACAAAAAGGTTTCGATACAGCCCTTTTTACCACAATAGCAATCTAAACCCGGACGTTCTTCATCAGCTGGCCAGGGCAATGGATTATGCCCCCATTCACCGGCAATGGCATTTGGCCCGTGCAGCAACCGGCCATCGATAACAACACCACCGCCAATACCGGTACCCACAATTACACCAAACACAGAATAAGCACCTACTGCTGCGCCATCCGTTGCCTCTGATAACGCAAAACAATCCGCATCATTAGCCAACCGAATCGGGCGAGACAATGCCGCTGCCAGATCTTTATCCAGCGGTTTATTATTCAGGCAAACGGAATTTGAATTTCTTAACAACCCTGAGGTAGGTGAAATTGCGCCTGGTGTCGCAACCCCTACACGGGCATTTGTACCCTGCTCCTTTTCTATAGAAACAACTAGCGAGGTAATGGATTGTACTATGGCACCATAATCGTTCTGCGGGGTATCAACACGCCGACGAACCAGGGTAGAACCTGAATCATCCAGCGCAATTGCTTCAATCTTGGTACCACCAAGATCAATGCCGATTCTTATCATAATTATTATGGTTTTATAATTTCTAATCTTAGCCTATTTACATTACTTAGCTTTGCCGGCATGAACCCGATGGCCAGTTAAAAAATTATACCCTGGGTCTCGCCCACGGGTAAGAACATCCGCCTGAAACTATCAGGCTACCCATCCCGCTAAAGTAACCAACGCGACTACGATAGCCCATGCTACGATGGCTCGTAATACCAGCCCATGCGCAGCTCGAATAATGGCGCAACCTGAGCGTTCTTCTTCATCTCTTTCTGTTTTTTGAGGCTGCTCTGCCAGTAATGAGCTGGCTCGTAATGCACCCAGGCCGGTCTGATACAGTATCTGGCTATTTGCTTCCGTAAAACCCTCATCTGTCCTTTGAGTACTTTCTCGCCATGCATGTACTGCATCTTCAAAACTTCCAGTAACTGCATACCCAACAGCCAGTAATCGTGCTGGAGCCCATGAAAGAATACCCGACAAGCGTCTGGCTGCATCAGTAAAACCCGGTTCCTGCCCTCCTTGACTGTCCTCCATCGAACCAGAGCTCTCGTAACCCAACCAGTATGACAGCCTGCATAACAATGCGCCCAGTGGGCCAAGCAGAACAAACCAGAACAACACTGAAAATAAACGCTCATTCGACTGGGTTAATACCGCCTTTACTACATCATCATCAGAAATAGAAGCTTCCCCGATTAACTCCGCCGCTACAGACTGAGTCCTCGCTTCATCTTCTACATCCCTTGCATCACAGTATTCATCTACCAACCTGTCCAGTGACTGGAAGCGCAAGCAATAGATCAGTACAACAATACCAAATATCAGTTCAAGCAAACCCAGCCATACACCGGCAAGCACAGACTGAGCGGTTCCGACAACCAGCATGGGCACCAGCAGCACGGTAACAAGCCCGGCAGCCCCATCTCGCCAGGATGCCTTTTCCAGACGACCCAGCATCCAGTCCGTGTATTGGTTAAGCCAGTCAAGACGGCGGTATTCATCCGCTCTTTGCCAGAACATCTCAAGTGCAAGACAAGTTAGTAGTGCAATTAGTGTCATATGAATAAAAACCGTATGTTTATTTTTCTATTATTTATTTCTCTATTAACAAGGAACGAAAATATGCCCAGTCAAACGCGGGGCCCGGATCTGTCTTGCGGTCGGGGGCAATATCACAATGCCCGACAATTCGTTCTGGTGTAATAGCAGGATAGTAGCTGATAATCAGACTTGCTACTTCTGACAATACTTTATACTGGATATCTTCATAAGGCGTATCGTCATCACCCTCCAGTTCTACACCTATGGAGTAGTCATTGCATTTCTCCCTGCCCTGATAACTGGATTCTCCAGCATGC
>DAOWEP010000029.1 GCA_030638455.1 Gammaproteobacteria bacterium | reverse complement strand
CTTGTGTCTAAAATATCCAGCTTCTGCGTTCCGAATCTCGGCAACCGCTCCATGCGTTGCTCTACCTTCTGCATCCATGCAGTCGTTCGCAATAGCCCGCTATTGCCTGCATGGATGCAGGTAAGGGACGTGAGCAGGGATGCGGAAGCTTTACGTGCGATTCGCGCCTTGCACCCAAAGGGCATCATAAATCTGAACATTTTAGACCACAATCTACTTCGTCCAGAATAAATCAGAGGTTCCTTAACATGCATATTATTCTCATCGTCATCGCAGTAATTCTGGTGTTCGCTCTGTTATATGGCCCTCAATACTGGACAAAGCAAGTACTGGAAAAACATAGCGTACAACAGGATCACTTTCCCGGAACCGGGGGTGAACTGGCCGAACACCTGATCGAAACACTTGGCCTGCAAGGAATTAAAGTAGAAAAATCAGATTCAGGTGACCACTATGACCCACTAAAAAGAGCTGTACGATTAACGCAGGACAAGCTGGAAGGTAAATCACTAACTGCTATTACGGTTGCCGCCCATGAGGTAGGACACGCTATTCAGCACCAGACAGGTTATACCCCTTTCAAGCTTCGTCATTACCTGGGAATTTTTGCGCTCGGCGCACAGAAACTGGGCGCATTGCTGATGGTTCTCATCCCGGTACTTGGCCTTATATCACGCTCACCTCAGGTAGGACTGATCATCTTCCTGCTTGGTATTGCCAGTATGGCACTGAGCACCATTGTTCACCTGGTAACACTTCCGGTGGAATGGGATGCGAGCTTTAAGCGCGCGCTGCCGATACTGCAAGCAGGTGAGTACATATCAGCAAATGAGTACAAAGATGCAAGAAAGATACTGGCGGCAGCAGCCCTGACCTATGTATCTGGCTCACTTGCCAGCCTGCTAAACCTGGCCAGATGGCTGGCTATTCTGCGGCGATAAGGGCCTGAAAGAGGCTTTTCTACACCTTTCTGGATACAAATATCCCTATCAAACTAAAGTTTTGTTGCCAACTTGCCGATCCCTAGAGGGATAATTGGTTGAATTTCTTTAGAATAAATACAGATAACCATATTTTTTTATATATGTTAGGAAAAATTCTTCATGCCCTGGGGGAACCCCACAGTATCAGACGCAGATTTGTCCTGCTAATTTTGGCTGCAAATCTTTGCCTGATATTAGTAACCGTTTGGGGGCATCTGTGGAACAACAATCTAATCGAAAGGGGGAAATTTCATGATTATCTCGAGGAATTAAATGATGGTATAGATAAGCTTGAAAGAATTTCCTCTAATATGTTTATCAACATTCTACATCCCGACGAACAGTTAGCCGAATCACGAATATACGAAACCTATATTCAGAAACAGGAAAATCAGTTCAAAAGAATCTCAGAAATTGTCGGCACACTCAACAGTAAGTATGGAGAAGAAATATCTGATCTTTCCAATGATTTTCAAAAATCAAAACCTATTTTTAGCGACCTGATTGAATCAGAAATAAGGCTTGTTGAGAAAGTTAATTCTGAAAGCCTGGATGCCGCCTCATTGAACTCCAGTATTCAGAATCTACACATGAGATTTATTGATTTTTCGGCCTCGCTTAGAAAGATCAGTGAAAGTGAGACCATTCTTTCAATAGAAAACTCCAACAAGATTCTACACAAATTTGAATCTGCAAAAATTCTTCTGATAATCGCTCTGATAATCGCTCTACCAACCTCAATTCTATTTGGTATCTTTATTACAGGCATTATAGTAAGACCATTAACCAAACTTGAAGAATCCATGAAAGCGATTGTGGATGGACACGGGAGCATCACATCAATACTTCCAGAGACTAGCGGTGAGGCAGGAAGGGTTACAGGCCAATATAATAAGCTAAGCATTATTATCCAGGCTTCATTATTACAGATTTCAGAGATTAGCAGTCGAATACAATCATCTGCACATCAGCTTAAGACAAATGCAGAACTTACTAAACTGGGACTTGCCGGTCAAAATGAGGAAGTGCGCGATATCATCAACAAAATGAAATCTATGGAGGAGAATATTTCACTTATTGACAATAGCACGGCTAATACAGCAACAGCAGCAGAAGATACCTATTCAAAATGCCAGTCCAGCACAAAATTAATGAAAGAAACGATCCAAACTGTGACCCAGCTGGATAATGAGTCATCTGAAACCATTGACAAGATGAACCGTATGGCAAGCAGCGTCGATTCTATTGGTGTTGTCATTGAAGTTATCAATAAAATCGCAGCCCAAACTAACTTACTGGCCTTGAATGCAGCAATAGAGGCCGCACGTGCAGGTGAAAGCGGCAGGGGATTTGCTGTAGTTGCCGATGAGGTCCGTAATCTGGCAGTACAAACACAGGATTCGACCGATGAAATTAACGACATTATTGAAGAGCTTAAAGCAAGTGCACAAGAATCACAGAATGCCATCAGCAATAACCGAGAATATGCTGCACAGGCTTTACAGAAAGTTGATGAGATCTCCGGTGCACTTAAAGATATAGACTCTTCGACACATGAAATAGCTCAGATGACCCAACAAATATCGGACTCTCTTAGACAACAGGTAGATGCCGCAGGAGACATTAACCGACACACGATCAACCTTGAAGCAACTACCAAACAGGCTGAATCCAGCGCCGATACAATGGAAGTCCTGGGCAACAAAATGGAAAATCTAACCAGTCGAATTGCTTTCGCCATTGATCGTTTTAATATTGACAGGAATGCCCAGGAAGTAATTTCCCTGACAAGAGTCATGGGGAGGATGGTAGGTGTTGACGATGACGACAAGATAAGTTCCGATATAGATCCCGCATCAAATAATACCGATAATATAGAGATTTTTTGATATCATTTTACCTGTACTAGTCCCAGATTAACTCGTATATAAGATTCTGGTTCTATGCTTAATGTGTGACTCAGGAAAAAGCCTGGAGTATACGCTTGACGGGACCATATGATCTTCTATGGACAGAGCTCACCCCTATCTCCTTTAATGCCTGTATATGCGCTCTGGTAGGATAGCCCTTATGTACAGCAAATCCATACCCAGGGAATTCCTCATCCAATTGTATCATTTCACGGTCTCTTGATTCCTTTGCAAGAATAGAAGCCGCGCTAATTGCTTCAACACGTTGATCACCCTTTATGATGGCGCGTGACTTCATTTTAACATCCGGGCAGCGATTGCCATCTATCAACACCATTGCTGGCATCATATCCAGCGATTCTACCGCCCGCTTCATGGCCAGCATGCTGGCATGCAGGATATTAAGCTCTTCTATTTCATCTATTTCTGCCCTTCCAAGCGCCCAGGAAAGAGACCTTTCCTTAATCAACAATTCAAGTGCAGCACGTTTTTTAGCGCTCAGCTTTTTGGAATCTGCCAAACCTTCAATGGGATTTTCAGGATCAAGTATTACCGCAGCAGCCACTACAGGTCCAGCAAGCGGACCCCGCCCCGCCTCATCTACGCCTGCCATATGCATACTGGATTGGCTCAAGGTATTCAATAAGTCTGCAAGCTGACTATCATTCATAATTACATCCTTTATGCATTACTGCCCGGCAACATTGAGATTACAGCATCGGCCGCCTGCTCACTGGCATTCTTTGCCAGTTTTATATGAATATTTGCAAAGACATTAATCAGGCTCTCATTATTATCTTCCTTATCCAGTAATTCCTGCGTAGCGCTTGCCAACTTTTCCGGGGTAGCCTCATGCTGCATGCATTCTTTTACCAGGGGTTTTCCAGCAAGCAGGTTAGGGAGAGAGTATTCCGATACCTTCAACATATTGAAAGTTTTTAATATCCAATAAGTCAAGCTGGACACCTTATATGCAACCACCATAGGACGCTTTAATAACATGGCCTCCATTGCAGCCGTACCTGAAGCCAGTAATACAATTTCCGATGCGGCCATAACCTCACGAGAACACCCATCTATGATAGTAACGGGTATCTCCGGCGCAATTTCCTGCTGAAGTTGATAAAAATATTCTCTTATGTTGTTGCTGGCCACAGGCACAACAAAAAGAAGTTGTGGATTGTCCTGTTTCAGTATTTTTGCCGCACCAAGCATTGGCCCGGCGAGTCGCTGAACCTCACCCATGCGACTACCGGGTAGCAATGCTACAACCTTCTCATTCACCGGCAAACCCAGCTTCTTTCTGGCTGCCTGTTGATCCGGTTCCATTGGGATCATATCCGCAAGTGGATGACCTACAAACCGAACGTTTACTTCATGCTCCAGGTAAAAGGCCTCTTCAAACGGAAACAGTGTCAACATCAAATCAACACTTCTGGATATTTTTTTAACCCGCTTTTGTCGCCAGGCCCAAACAGACGGGCTGACATAGTGCACCGTTTTTATACCTGCCTCTTTTAACTTTCGTTCAAGGCCAAGGTTAAAGTCGGGGGCGTCTATACCTATAAAAATGTCCGGGGGGTTACTACTGAAATAATGCCTGAGGTGCTTTCGTATTTTAAGTATTTCACCAAGATGGCCCAGCACCTCTGACAATCCCATTACTGAAAGCTTTTCTGACGGATACAAAGCCTTGCATCCAGCCTTGATCATTTCCGGCCCGGCTATTCCTGTAAATTCCACATCTGGTATCTGCTGCCTGATTGCCAGAATTAGTCCCGCTCCCAGCAAATCTCCCGATGCCTCACCAGCGACGATACCTATTCGCACCATTGCACTAATGATTTAACCATTATGTGTTGTTGAGCCACCACCTTTTATCTCAAGATTCCACGAGTGCTTTGGTCCAGAAATGAACACATGACCTCCAACTCAGGGCAGCCTACCACCATAGACGAAATTTCATTTTTCGCATCTTCCAACTTCATGTCTGATTTATATAATAACTTGTATGCACGCTTGATCTTTTGAATAGCATCGGTGCTAAACCCTCTTCGCTTCAAACCTTCCGTATTCAAACCATGAGGATGTGCCGGATGACCTGTGATCATCATATAAGGAGGCACGTCTTTTGATATCACACTACTCATTCCGGTAAAGCAATGTGCGCCTATCCTGCAGAACTGGTGTACGTTAGTAAATCCTCCGAAAATCACATAATCCTCTACAATCACATGCCCCGCAAGGGATGCTGCATTGGCAAAAATTGTGTGATCACCTACCTGGCAATCATGCGCAATGTGCACATAGGCCATAATCCAGTTGTCATTACCAATCCTGGTAACGCCGACATCCTGACTGGTTCCCCTGCTGATCGTACAGTATTCCCTGATTACATTTCCGTCACCGATCTCAAGCGCGGTTTCCTCACTAGAGTATTTCTTATCCTGGGGATCACAACCTACAGATGCATACGGGTAAATATGGTTATCTTTACCAATGCGGGTAGGGCCGCTTATAACAACATGTGATTCTACCGTTGTCCCTGAATCTATACTGACACCAGCATTGATAATGGTGTATGGACCTACTTTTACATCGCTCGCAAGTTCCGCAGATGGATCTATAATCGCGGTCGAATGAATCAAAATTACATTTCCTTCTCTGCGCACATTATTTCTGCTGATGCAGCCAGTACGTCATCTACCGTTGCTTCACAAGCAAATTTCCATATTCCCCTTTTTTCCTTAATCACGGACGCCTTCAATATTAACTGGTCTCCTGGACTAACGGGCCTTTTGAATCTGGCCTTATCTATACCTGCGAAATAGTACAAAGAACCATCATCTGGAACCTTATTAGTGGTTTTAAAAGCAAGAATCCCGGTTGCCTGTGCCAGCGCCTCAAGAATCAGAACCCCTGGCATTACAGGATGATGTGGAAAATGGCCGGGGAAAAAAGGCTCGTTAAAGGTAACATTCTTAAGCCCAACCAGCGACTCTCCTGGAACAAAATCGAGTACCCTGTCAATCAACAAAAAAGGGTACCGATGAGGCAGATACCTGAGTACTTCATGGATATCAAGTGTATTGGACGACATATCTCACTATTCCTTTATAAGTTAATTATTCTTACTATCAGCAATTATTTTGAATCAATACTTTTTTCGATCTTTTTCAGGCTACGTGCCATACCATCCAGTTGGCGAAAACGTGCGTAATTCTGATTCCACGTTTTATTATTCTGCACCGGCATCCCTGAAGAATATATGCCCGGCTCCAGAATTGACTTACTGACAAGCGACATCGCATTAATCTGCACACCATCCACAATCTCAAGGTGACCAAGAACAGCGGCTGCCCCTCCGATGGCACAATGCTTACCAATACGGGTACTACCTGCTATACCCACACAACCTGCGATGGCCGTATGCGCCCCAATATACACATTGTGCGCAACCTGAATCTGGTTATCCAGCTTTACTCCTTCTTCAAGCACCGTATCCTCAAGAGCTCCACGATCAATCGTGGTATTAGCGCCTATCTCGACATGATCCCCAACGACAACCCTGCCAAGCTGTGGAACCTTTATCCAGACCCCTTCATCATTTGCTATCCCGAAACCGTCACTACCAATCACCACCCCAGGATGGATCAAAACATGTTTGCCAATGACCGAATGATGACAAATCGTAACATTTGCAATCAATTTACTCGATTCACCAACGGTAGCGTCTCTTTCAACAACACAACCCGGACCAATATATACATTACTCTCAAGCGTAACACCTGGACCGATTGTACAGTTCGGACCCACCCAAACACTGGAATCGATTTTACAACTTTTATCGATAACAGCAGAAGGATGAATACCACCATCCATTGAGGATTCGGGATTCAGAAGGGCTGCCACACGCGCATACATCAGATAAGGGTTATCAGAAACCAAAGCAGACACCGGACAAAGATCCAGGTCAATTTCTTGCAGTATTACAGCCGAAGCCCTGGTATCTTTCAGGTACTTCCTGTAATTATGACTGGATAAAAAACTAATACTACCCGGCTGAGCACTCCTTAACGTAGCTACTCCAGAAATCAGGCAGTCCTCACCCTCTACCCTTCCACCAACCTGACTTGCAATCTCTTTCAGAGTAACTTGCATTAGTTCTTGATGAGTCTCTTTTAAATAACGATCAGGCCTTTGACAATTAGCTAATTATTTTACCTGGACGGGGCAGGCGCTGAATTTTTTGCCGAACTCAATATGGAAAGCACCTTGTCTGTGATATTTACCCTGTTACTGGCATGAATCACTCCATCCCCCATTACAATATCATATTTTTCCTTCTCAGCTAGCTCCACTATTGCTTCATATACACGCTTTTGTATCTTCCTCAATTCTTCATTACGACGGATATTCAGGTCTTCACGATAATCTTCCTGCGCTCTTTTAATTTCGCGCTTACGATCATGGATATCCCTTTCCAGTTTTCTTAATTGACCCTCACTCATGGTCACGCCCTCTTTGGCAAGCTTGTCCTCCAGTTGCCTTTGCTCCTTGCGCATTTTTATCAAACCATTATTTCTTTTTTCAAACTCCTTCTCCAGACGACTATTGGCAGCAATAGCCTGCGGAGCCGCCTCAAGCACTTTGGCAATATCTACAAATGCTACACTCGTATTTTCAGCATAAACCTCCGCCATGGAAAAGACAGAAACTGCTACTATTATCAAGAAACTTGCAATAACATTTTTAATCATATTTACCTACTTATCCTTTGTGAAATAACGATAATGAAATAACAAGTACACCTTTCATTACCCTACCTTAAAGATATCTAAAAGATCCCTACCTAAAAGAAAGAACCCCCAAGTGAGAACTGCATAAGCTGTGTTTCATCACCGTCCTGTTCATTTAATGGCGTAGCCAAACTCAAACTTAATGGGCCTACCGGTGACAACCATACAAGGGACATCCCCACCGACGACCTAAGGTCATCTGATTCAAAGTCATCAAAATCAGCAAAAACATTCCCGATATCAATAAACCCGCTCAATCTAACAGATTTGCTTTCTTTTAAAAATGGGACTGGAAAGATTATTTCTGCGCCACCTCCAACCTTGAAGGCACCCCCCAGCGGATTACCAAACTCATCCTTTGGGCCCAGACTATTATCATCATACCCTCTAACCGAACGTGTACCACCCGAGAAAAAATTCTCATAGAAAGGCAATGAATTCGTGTTGCCATACCCCTCCCCATATGCGAGATCTCCTTTCAATAATAATACCAGCTTTCCTGCCAGCGGGAGATAGTGCCTATGCCTATACCGTAACTTATAATACTCCAAATCTCCACCAGGTATAGCCACTTCCCCTGACAAACTATATTGCGCTCCTTTGGTTGCAAAAACCGCCCGATCCCTGGTGTCATGTGACCAACTTGCGCCCAGCAGGATAGAATCATAGCTGGTACCATTTGCCGCAATGAAATCAGAAACTTGCTGAGATGGGCTGCTGCCAATTGTTAAATCAGTGGACTGATAATTTGCACTCACACGAAGCCGGTCAAACTCATTCATCGGGATACCATAGTGTACACCCAGGTCTGTTACATCCGTATTGTAATCAGATAAATTGGCCTCACTAGCGTCTGTTTCCCTGGATGAAACCGAAAAACCCCGACTAATACCATCAATCGTATAGTAAGGATTTGTGTAGGACAGGTTAAAACTGCGGTTAACAGAGCTATTATTAAATCCAAACCCTACCCTTTTCCCCGTCCCCAGAAAATTGTCCTGCTGAACACTGGTACTAAGAATCAAACCCCCTGTCTGTGAATACCCCACACTGGCAAGAAAATTACCCGATGGCTTTTCTTCTACAGTAAAATTTACATCTACCTGGTCACTGCTACCAGGCACTACAGGTGTTTCTACATTTACATCGCCAAAATGTCCCAGCCTGTTCAACCTGTCCCGGGAACGATTTACCTGTTCTGTTGAAAACCAGCCACCCTCCATCTGCCGTACTTCGCGCCTTAACACTTCGTCGCTTGTGCGCGTATTCCCTGACATATTTATCCTGTTCACATAAACACGCTTTCCCGGGTCAATAAAAAATGTCAGGCTTACCCGTTTATTCTCTTTATCTACATCAGGTGCGGCATTTACATTTGCAAATGCATACCCTTCTGTTCCCAACCGGTCGCTAATATTCTTGGAGCTTGATGCCACCCTCTTGTGTGAGTAAATTGTTCCTGGCGCAGTCTCGATGAGCTTTTCAAGTTCATCAGGAGAGACAATTAACCTCCCTGCCAACTTGACCTCATTAACTATATATTGGGAACCCTCACTTATATTGATCGTAATATAAATGTGTTTCTTGTCTGGAGTAATGGATACCTGACTGGAGTTTATCCTGAAATTAAGGTGACCCCGATCGAGGTAATAGGAGCGTAATCTCTCAAGATCACCTGACAACTTCTGTTTTGAATACTTGTCACGATCTGAGAAAAACGAGAAGGTTCCGGGTATACCTAATTCAAAAAGGTCAAGCAGCTCATCGTCATCAAAAACAGTATTCCCTACAATATTAATTTCCCGAATCTTGGCAACCTTGCCTTCCGTGATTTTCAGCTCTACGGCAACACGGTTACGTTCCAGTGGCGTCACGACTGACTCCATCTTTACACCATACTTACCATTACTGAAATACTGGCGTTGTAACTCCTGCTCTACCTTGTCCAGGATGGACCGGTTAAATACTCTTCCCTCGGCCATCCCGACCTCTTTCAAACCCTCCAATAACTGTTCAGTTTCAATATCCTCATTACCTGAAATTTTCAGAGTGGCTACAGATGGCCTCTCAGCGACAGAAACAACCAATATATTTTTTTCGCGTTCAAGACGCACATCCTTGAAAAAACCGGTCTTGTACAATGCCTTGATAGCCTGTGCAGAACCACTACGATCGAAACGGTCTCCAACCTTTAAAGGCAAATAATTAAATACGGTGCCGGCCGAAATCCTTTGCAGACCCTCAACGCGGATATCCTTTATCGTAAAGGGCTCCAGCGCCCAGACGTAATTAACAAACATGCCCAGAAAACACAGAGCAAAAATCAATTTCTTCATTATTGTTCCAGATTCAAAATTTCAGACATTCTACACGATTAGTTGAGCAAACGCATGAAATCATTATAGAAAGCCAATATCATCAAGGCCAGCAATATCATAATGCCAATTTGCTGCCCAACACTCTGTGTCTGCTCAGAAACCGGGCTACCTTTAACCAGCTCAACAAGATAGTACATTAAATGACCACCATCCAGAATCGGTATGGGAAGCAGATTCAGTACCCCCAGGCTAATACTGATCAGGGCCAGAAAAGACAGGAATGACATTAAACCGCGGCTGGCAGAATCACCGGCATACTGCGCGATAGTAACCGGCCCACTGATATTTCGTAATGAGGCATCACCTGTAACAATTTTTCCCATCACGCGTAACATCAATACAGACATATCCCAGGTTTTTCCAATCCCTGCGCCCAGTGCCTCTATGGGTCCGTAACGTATCTCGACAGACATCTTTTCCCAATATGACTGAGGCATACGGACATCTACAAAACCAATTTTCTTCTCATCTTTTTGTTTAGATCCGGGAGTCAGGTTAAACAGCAAGAGTTCACCTTGTCTGTCAATCTCTACCTGTAGTAACTGGTCATGATGCTCACGAACAATGTTTACCCAATCGAGCCAGTAATTCATCGGCTCTCCATTCACGCTGATTACTCGGTCACCCGCCTTTAAACCTGCCTGGTCTGCTGGCCCACCGGGAGTTACCTCGCCGAGCACGGCAGGTGGCCTCCATAAATCCAGTCCTATTTCGCCCATAAAATCCTGGTTGTCTACCGGATTACCTGACCCATTTAAATTCAGCGTCCGAATAGCTTGATTGCCTTGTGCGTCTTGCACCTTTACTTCTATCCACTTCTGATCCAGCGCCACATCCAGTAAAGCCATTCTGGTTTCCTGCCATGATGCAACATCTTTACGCTGAACCTGAAGGACAAGATCCCCATTCCGGAACCCAGCCTGTCCCGCGATACTATCTACTTTAATATCACCCAATATTGGCTTGTACCCGGGGATACCCGAAAAATACATTATAGACAATGCAAAAATTGCAAAGATAAAGTTGGCAATGGGGCCCGCAAGTACAACGGCGATTCGAGAAAGCACCGGTTTATTATTAAAGGCCCTGTCCAGCTCTTCCTCAGCCACCTCACCTTCACGCTCATCCAGCATTTTGACATATCCACCCAGTGGAATTGCAGCTAAAACATATTCTGTTTCCCCATCTCTTGATTTTCTGGACAATAACGGCTTGCCAAAGCCAATGGAAAAACGCAAAACCTTTACACCCAGTTTACGTGCCACCCAGAAATGTCCATATTCATGCACTGCAATCAGTATGCCTAACGCAAGAATAAAAGAACCTATGTAAATAAAAGCATCTCCCATCCTTATGACCTTTCGGACTTTGAAAAAATACTAAGCCGCATTTACCATCCCTTTTGCGGTCAACCGCGCCTGCTGATCAGCCTCATAAAGTGTTTCCAGGCTATCTGCTGTTCCCGGCGTAACATCCTTTAGTGTTTTTTCAATAAGCCCGGATATTCCTGTGAATGCAAGCCTGCCCTCCAGAAATTCCTGAACTGCAACTTCGTTGGCAGCATTCAGTATTGCCGGCGCAGTACCGCCGATATGCATGGCCTCATAGGCCAGCCGCAAACAGGGGAAACGATCATAATCCGGTGGCTCGAAGTCCAGCCTTGCAACAGAAAAGATATCCAGCGATTCAACTCCTGACTCTATCCTTTCAGGCCATGCAAGTGCGTGCGCAATGGGTGTGCGCATATCCGGGTTACCCAATTGCGCCAGTACCGAACCGTCCACATATTCAACCATAGAGTGAATTACACTTTGAGGGTGCAGTACTACCTGAATCCGGTCAGGGTCTGTATTAAAAAGCCAGCATGCCTCAATTACCTCAAGCCCTTTGTTCATCATGGTAGCTGAGTCTACTGATATTTTTTTCCCCATTTCCCAATTAGGGTGTGCACATGCCTGCTCTGGTGTGACCTTATCAAGCTGGCTCAACGGGGTCGTTCTGAATGGACCACCAGATGCCGTCAGTAGTATTTTCCTGACGCCTACCTTAGAAAGTCCTTTACCGAAATTTACAGGCATACTCTGAAAAATTGCATTGTGTTCACTATCAATCGGCAATAATTCCGCATGATGCTTTTTTACTTCTTCCATCAATAGATGGCCAGACATCACCAGAGACTCTTTATTTGCCAAAAGAATCCGCTTACCTGATCGGGCAGCAGCAAGGGTCGGCTTTAACCCCGCGGCCCCTACAATTGCGGCCATCACGTACTCTGCCTGTGGCAGGCTAGCCACTTCTTCCAGTCCAGCTACACCACTAAGTAACTTTACGTCCTGATCTGATCCCCTGAGAATAACATCCATTTTCTCGGCTGCCCCAGAATCTGCTACAACTAGATATTCAGGCTGAAACTGCTTACATTGCTCAAGTAATCTATCAATATCAGTATTAGCAGTCAGCGCAATCACCTTGTAGCGATCAGGATGACGTGACAACACATCCAGAGTACTTTCGCCTATGCTTCCGGTAGAACCAAGTATCGTAACCCCTTTCATGTAAATACCTGTATCCCGATCAAGAATAACGGGGCCACTGCTGTCAGACTATCAATACGATCCATAACACCTCCATGCCCCGGAAGAAGAACGCCACTATCCTTGTATCCACTATGACGTTTGATCAGACTCTCAAACAAATCTCCCAATACTGACACAGGCACTAATAACACACTTAATAAAACAAATGAGGCCAGGTCTGTAGCCTGCAAACCCAGAAAATATCCGCCTAGCAATGCATAAGGCAGTATCAATACAAAAGACCCATACACACCTTCCCGTGTTTTGCCGGGACTTATTGCTGGAGCCAGTTTGTTACGGCCCCATCGCCTGCCTGAAAAATAGGCGCCACCATCAGCTACCCAGGCCAATGCCATCATATATAACAACCATGAAGGGCCATATTGTTCACTACCGTGAATATAAACAATTGCCATCCAGGTAGGCAACAGTATCAATATTCCAGCAAATAATTTGAACGCTATGGCCTTATTACTAGAATTACGCGCAAACCCTGGAACAAATAACCAAACTATCGCAAACAACCACCAGACTGCCGCCACATACATAATGATCATATAAAACGAGATATCCGCATGAGGCCTAACATTAAAACTACAAGAAGAATTAAATAAAGCACTCGCACTAAAATGGAGCGTGCTTCAGATAGACGACTCCACTCCCAAGCTCCCACTAATACCAACACTGAAAAAATACCCGTCAGATAATCTTCCGGTAATGAATAAACGCCCCATACCACCAACGGTATCAATATCAATGCTGTAATTAGACGTTGTTTAAGCATAAGTTTGCCGTGAGAAATTAGAGGGATTCCCAGGAAATAAGGCACGCCGACTTTGAAAAGCACAGCATATACCGACATGAAAGTCTTTTATGAAATATTGCAACACTGTACTTGATGAAAAAATCATTTTACAGGCGCCCATTATTTAATTTCGTCTCAATCTGCTCAGCAGTGCGACCAAACCTGCGCTGTCTTACAGAAAATGCATTTAATGCCTGATCGAAAGCGGAAACATCAAAGTCCGGCCAAAGAATATCGGTAAAATACAATTCTGTATACACCAGTTGCCAAAGAAGAAAATTACTGATTCTTTTTTCTCCACCCGTACGAATAAAAAGATCGGGTTCAGGAATACCTGAAAGACAAATATGAGCGCTTATAGATTCTTCTGTAATATCATTAGGATCAATTTTCCCGGCCTTTACTTCATCAACAATCGCACGGACAGATTCTACGATATCCCACCTTCCTCCATAGCCAGCCGCAATCGTGAGATTCAACCCGGTATTACCTGCTGTTTGATCACTGGCATGAGAAATTTTTTTCTGCAATTTTTCCGGGAACGAGGATGTATTCCCTATAAACCGTATTCGCACGTTATTCTTATGCAACTTACTCAGCTCACGCTGAAGGGCCGTTAAAAAAAGCTCCATTAACAAATTTACTTCTGATTTCGGTCTTTTCCAGTTTTCACTGCTAAATGCAAAAATCGTAAGCGCCTCAATCCCTCTCCTTGCGCATTCCTGGATAATATTTCGCGTTGCTTCAACACCGGCCTTATGACCGGAATGACGGGGTTTGTTTTTCTGTTGCGCCCAACGGCCATTACCATCCATGATGATTGCCACATGACGTGGCAATGTATTCTCGGAATTAATGAAGGCAGCCTCGGACATGGGGAGTAATATGGGAAAATCTAATAGACTATTATAAAGGTATACATAACACCATATTAAAAACTTCCAATACTAAATACTAATAGTTACTGATTCGTACCACGACAGTTTTTTGAAAAAAACCTCAGGCGACTACGGAACAAAGCGGCCTGCTAGATTTCCATTAGCTCGGTTTCTTTTATAGCCAGCAACTTATCTGTCTCAGCAATGTATTTATCTGTAAGCTTCTGGATATCGCCCTCGGCACGCCGGTCTTCATCTTCAGAAATATCCTTTGCCTTTAACAAATCCTTTAAATCACTGTTTACATCGCGACGAATATTCCGGATTGCTACCTTGGCTCCTTCAGTATCATGACGGGCTACTTTCACCAGATCACGCCTGCGCTCTTCTGTAAGCGCTGGCATAGGCACACGAATAACCGTTCCCGTTGTTGCCGGATTCAGACCCAGATCAGATGTCATAATGGCTTTTTCCACTGGAGCCACCATGGTCTTCTCCCAGGGAGTTACCGCCAACGTTCGCGAGTCTTCGGCAGTCACATTAGCTACCTGCTTTATCGGTACATCACTGCCATAGTAATCAACCATCACATGATCCAGTAAACTGGGATGCGCCCTGCCTGTGCGTATCTTTCCCAACGCTTTTCTCAGGGACTCAACACTCTTGACCATCCTGTCAGCAGCATCTTGTTTAAGCTCTTCTATCATGTCTTGCCCTCATTAAATCACTTTTCTACTCAACAGAATACGCTTAATACATTTTTCTGTTTTTAATTTTCAACAATAGTCCCTATATTTTCACCCTTCACCATTCTGACAAGATCACCGGAATTATTAATACTGAAAATACGTAAAGGCATATTATGATCACGACATAATACAATTGCTGTTGCATCCATAACCATTAATTTCCTTTCCAGCACCTCGTCATATGTAATGCTCTCGTAACGCTCGGCATCTGGATTTTTTTCCGGGTCATCCGAATACACGCCATCCACTTTGGTAGCCTTGATTACCACATCAGCCCCTATCTCAATAGCGCGCAAGCTGGCTGCGGAATCAGTAGTAAAAAAGGGGTTACCAGTGCCTGCCGCAAACATAACCACGCGACCCTTTTCCATATGACGGAGCGCACGACGGCGAATATAGTCTTCACAGACCTGATGAATGCTCAAAGCAGACATAACCCTTGCTTTTACACCCTTTTTTTCCAATGCATCCTGCATTGCCAGGGCATTCAAAACGGTGGCCAGCATGCCCATATGATCGCCAGTTACACGATCGATACCTGAAGCGGCGAGACCCTCGCCCCGAAAGATATTACCACCGCCTATAACCAACCCAATCTGCACACCCAGACTGACAACTTCCTTGATCTCATCTGCAATGCGACCAATTACGCTGGGGTCAATACCGTAATCACCTTTGCCCATCAGGGCTTCACCACTAAGCTTCAGGAGTATGCGCTTATATGCAAGTGACTGGTTGGACATAGATATCCTTATTTTTATTTTTTGTTTATGACGAACTTGCCAGGCACATTCGTCACGAATAATGTTATATAAACTACCGAACTTTTGATATTAACTACTGGCTTTACAAACTTGGCGGTTAGCTTCCAGGTATAAGGAATCTAAACTTCCTGCTACCTGGAAAGCATATTTATCCAGTTACCTGCGCCATTACTTCATCAGCAAAATTTTCATTCTTCTTCTCGATTCCTTCGCCTACCTCCAGGCAATGGAAACTGATTACCTCTGCGCCTTTACTTTCCAGCAACTTGCCAATCGTTGTATCCGGGTCTTTAATAAAAGCCTGCCCTACCAGAGTAATCTCTGCAAGATACTTGCGAAGACGCCCTTCAATCATTTTCTCAATAATATTGTCCGGCTTGCCACTTTCTTTCGCCTGCGCAACAAAAATATCTTTCTCCTTTGCCAGCAGTTCCTGAGGCACTTCTTTTTCGTTTACACACACAGGGCGACTTGCTGCAATATGCATTGCAATATCCCTGGCCAGAGCATCATCTCCACCTTTAAGCTCAACCAGTACCCCGATACGAACCCCATGTAGATAGACACCAAACCTATTCTCTGTTGAACACGCAACAAAGCGGCGTAACTGAATATTTTCACCTATCTTGGCCACCAGTGCCTGACGAGCATCATTTACAGATTCATCTGAACCATGCAGTGTCAACCCCATAAGGGCATCGATATCAGCCGGCGCCCCTTCAAGGACACTCTTTGCAACCGATGAGGCAAAATTATTAAAATCGTCGCCCTTGGAGACAAAATCAGTCTCGCTGTTTACCTCAACCATGGCGGCTTTCTTGCCATCTTCAGACACATCAATAACGATTACTCCTTCAGCAGCCACACGGCCTGACTTTTTATCTGCTTTTGCCAGACCAGACTTGCGCATATGCTCTATTGCCGCTTCCAGATCACCATCTTGTTCTACCAATGCTTTTTTGCATTCCATCATGCCTGCACCGGTACGATCACGAAGTTCTTTAACTAATCCTGCCGTAATTGCCATTTCTTGTAACCTCAATATGTCTGACTAAACCTGTAACAATATTCTTTTTGCCTTATTTTACTGTACTTATTTTACTGTAAAGTGAAGGCAACTTTACTCATCTTCCTTTTTCTTAGCAGTCGCTGTTTTCTTGGTAGCTGCTTTTTTTGCAACGGTCTTCTTTGTTGCGGTTTTCTTTGCTGCTGCCTTCTTTTTTGGCTCTGCCTTTTCCGCAACCACTTTCTTCTTGGTTGTTGCAGCCTTCTTCTTGACCGCAGCTTTCTTTTCAGGTGCGGCCTCTTTCTTCTCCTCTTCAGCCACTACTTTTTCATCCGCAGATGGCTCTTCTTTAGCTACAGCTTCTTTTTTCTTTAAAGTTACTTTTTTCTCGGCATCTTTTTTCTTGGCTACAACTTTCTTTTTCTGCTTAACCGGAACCGCTGGTGCACCCGACTCATCCAGCTCTACAAATTCACCTGCATCCTCTTCTAGCTGAGGGATGGATTTACGGCCATCAAGAACCGCATCCGCAACACCGGTAACATATAACTGGATAGCACGAATGGAATCATCATTTCCCGGGACCATGTAATCCACACCATCTGGCGAGCTATTACTGTCTACCACTGCAATTACCGGAATATTAAGCTTGACAGCTTCTTTTATTGCGATATTTTCGTGTCCCACATCAATCACAAACATGGCATCAGGAAGCCCGCCCATATCCTTAATACCACCGAGACTACTCTCCAGCTTATCCATTTCACGCTGATGCATTAATGCTTCTTTCTTACTAATCTTGTCAAAACTACCATCCTCTGACATTGCCTCAAGATCCTTGAGCCTTTTGATGGATTGTTTTACTGTCTGGAAATTGGTTAGCATGCCTCCCAACCAACGTTGGTTTACATATGGCATTCCAGCGCGAATTGCCTGCTCACGAATAGTTTCACGCGCAGCACGCTTGGTACCAACGAACAATATCTTGCCTTTATTGGCAGCCATGCTACCAATAAAATTAATTGCGTCGTTGTATAATGGAAGGGTCTTTTCCAGATTAATGATATGAATCTTGCTACGTGAACCGAAAATATAGGGTGCCATTTTCGGATTCCAATAACGGGTCTGATGACCAAAATGCACGCCAGCCTCTAACATCTGGCGCATAGTTACCTTTGCCATTTCTAATTACTCCTAAATTGTAAGGGTTAAACCTCCATATGCCCCATATCAACAACCCGGTTTTTAGGCCAGGCACCCAGCTGAATGTGTCGACATATGTGTGGATTTGTTTATCGCGCGCGCTTTATACCATAATCTAACTTTAACGACAATAAATCTGGTTTAATTGCTATCCTAAGATATTGATTTATTATATTTTCACTGAAAAAATAACCGATTCCGAAAAAAACTATGCCAATCACAATAAAAACGCCTGATGAAATAGAAAAAATGCGGGTAGCCGGAAGGCTTGCTGCCGAGGTCCTGGAGATGATTGAACCGCATGTACAGGCCGGTATCACCACCGATGAACTGGATCGGATTTGCCATGATTATATCGTCAATGAACAAAAGGCCATCCCTGCGCCGTTGAATTACAGAGGATTTCCAAAATCAATATGCACCTCGGTCAATCACCAGGTTTGCCACGGCATCCCGGGGCCAAAAAAGTTGAAAAACGGTGACATCATCAATATCGATATCACGATAATCAAGGACGACTTCCATGGTGACACCAGCAAAATGTTCCATGTAGGTGGACAACCATCAAGGATTGCAAAAAAATTGGTGGATACAACCTACGAATGTCTACGCATGGGTATAGAGCAGGTCAAACCGGGCGCGCATCTGGGTGATATTGGCTACGTTATCCAGAAACATGCCGAAACAAACAATTTTACTATTGTTCGGGAATATTGCGGACATGGTATCGGCAGGAATTTTCATGAGGACCCACAGGTAGTTCACTACGGGGTAGCCAATACAGGAGTGGAACTGGTACCAAACATGACATTCACAATAGAGCCTATGGTGAATATTGGTAAACGCAATGTAAAGGTACTGGGTGACAACTGGACTGTAGTCACAAAAGACCGGAAATTATCAGCGCAATGGGAGCACACCATTCTTGTAACTGAAACAGGCAGCGAGATACTGACCCTGAGGCAGGAAGAAAGACTAGCGTGACTAATGTGACAACCCCATGAAAAACTCGCCAATAAATTCCGCACCACTTAACACAGCACCAGATCAGGATACCGAGCTGTTTGATAGCAGCAAGTTTGAGTCAGCATTATCCGACCTTAATGCCCGAAATGAAAACCCACTTAAGCTTTTTCAGGATACTTTAAAGTCAGGCGACCAAATCCTTAAAGAGCGCTTTGAAAATAAGGTGCCTGCCGAAGATTTGGTCACTGGAAGAGCATATCTGGTAGATCAACTCCTCCAACATGCATGGGAAGGTTCTTTTAATCAGGAATGCGACGACATTGCCCTTATCGCTGTAGGCGGATACGGAAGGGGCGAACTGCACCCTCATTCAGACATTGACCTGATGATTCTGCTGGCTTCCATGAAGCATGACCAATATAAAGAACAAATTGAAAGCTTCCTTACCTTCCTGTGGGATATAGGGCTGGAAGTTGGCCATAGCGTTCGAACCTTAAGGGAATGCATCAAAGAAGGGACGCGGGATATAACCATAGTGACCAATTTAATGGAGGCCAGATTACTGTCCGGCCCCGAAAATATTTTTAACCGCATGCGTACGGCTACAAACACTAAACATATCTGGCCCAGTGAACAGTTCTTTGAGGCCAAATATGAAGAGCAGAAAAAGCGTCACGAAAAATTTGGTGACACGGCATACAAACTGGAACCAAATATCAAGGAAGGGCCAGGCGGTTTGCGGGACATCCAGGTAATAGGATGGGTAACCAAGCGTCACTTTGGAGCGAGTACTCTGCATGAACTGGTGACTCATGACTTTCTTACTGAAAAAGAATATTCAACCCTTATTGAGGGCCAGAATTTTTTATGGGGAATCCGGTTTGCACTCCACACCCTGACCAACCGTAGAGAAGACAGGCTACTGTTTGATTATCAACGCACACTGGCAAGCCAGTTCGGATACGAGGATATAGACGATAACCTTGCGGTGGAACAATTCATGCAATGTTATTACAGAACCATTATGGAACTGAACAGGCTGAATGAAATGCTACTACAATTGTTTCAGGAAGCCATCATCTATGCCAATTTTCCGATCAATGAACGTTTTAGGTCTCGCATGGGATTTATGGCAGTAACCCATGACAACGTATTCAAGGAACATCCTCTTGCACTACTTGAAATCTTTCTGTTACTGGAGCAACACCCGGAACTGAAAGGCGTAAGGGCCAACACAATCAGATTAATCCGCGACCATTGCTACCTGATTGATGACGAATTCAGGAAAGATCCACGTGCGAATGGACTGTTTATGCAAATCCTTCGTCAGCCGCAGGGGATTACCCATGAATTCAGGCGAATGAACCGGTACGGGGTTCTCGCCGCCTATTTACCCGCTTTTGGCCGGATAGTTGGCCGGATGCAATATGATCTTTTTCATACCCTTACTGTTGATGAACATTCACTGTTTGTCTTGCGCAATCTTAGAAGGTTTACAGTCCCGGAATTTCAGGATGAATTTCCCCTGTGCAGCAATATGATTCTGAATATCAATAAACCTGAATTGCTTTATATTGCCGGGCTGTTTCATGACATAGCCAAAGGCATGGGTGGCGACCACTCAGAACTGGGTGCAGAGGAAGTAAGGGCATTTTGTCTACAGCATAAAATTGATTCAGATGACACTGAATTTGTGGCCTGGCTTATACAAAACCACCTGCTCATGTCGATAACGGCGCAAAAGAAAGACATCAGTGACCCGAGTGTAATAATGGAATTTGCAGAAAAAGTGATCGATAAAAATCACCTGGATTTTCTTTACCTGTTAACAGTCGCGGATATCAGGGCAACAAACCCCGGAATGTGGAACTCATGGAAGGATGCCCTGCTAAAGGAACTGTACCATGGGACAAAAAAGGCTTTACAACAAGGACTAGAGATACCAGACCAGAAGAAATTAATTAGCGATATCAGGGAAAAAATCTTACCTTCACTTAAAGAAACAGGGCTTACCATTGAACAGATTGATAATCTATGGAATGACCTGAGTGAAGAGTATTTCTTCTACTATACCCCGGAAGAAATTCTCTGGCATATATCATCTATCGCCAAAAGAAGAGAAGATGAACTTCCATTGGTGGAAGTACGTCTTCTGGAAAAAAGAGGGAGTACTGCCATATTTATCTATGGACCCGTTCAGAATAACCAGTTTGCTATTATCACGTCCGCACTGGAAAAACTCGGATTAACCATCGTAGATGCAAGAATTATAACCTCCAGACAAAATTACACCCTGGATACCTATCTGGTACTGGAAGAGAATGGTGAAGCTATTGAGGATGAATACAGACTGGATGAAATTCAAAAAACAATAATCAGCAGTCTGGAAAAACACGAAAACCCAGAGTTACTCGTCTCAAGACGCCAGATACGTCAAATAAAACACTTTAAAATTCCCACACGGGTAACCTTTGAAACAGACCCACATAACATACGTACCATCATGAAGGTAGTTACCGCTGACAGACCCGGCCTACTTTCAAAAATTGCACAAGCCTTTCTAAAATGTAACATCCAGCTACAGATTGCAAGAATATCGACAATTGGCGCTCAGGTAGAAGATGTATTTTACATAACCGACCAGAACAATCTTCCGCTAGAAGATAAAGTCGAGATTGAAAAATTAAGGAAAACCACAATCGATATGCTGAGTTAACTTTGAAAACCCTGGAAGAGCGTAATCCCGAAAAAAAGCAACTATCTATACAGAAACAATAAACTCCAGCGCGTTACCGTCAGGATCACGACAAAACAGAGCTTTACGTCCGGAACGGCTCATGGTGTAGTTAATATTTTCTTTTTCCAACGCTTGCCGTAATGATTCAAGCTCATCCACCAGCAAGGCAATATGGCGGTCACGCCCACCATGCCCATCATGACACTCAGCACCTTCATCCTTTAGCTCAAGCAAATGGATTTGTTGAGCACCCGCTGCAAGCCATGCGCCTGGATAACCAAGATCAGGGCGACTATTGTCAATCTCCAGCCCGAAAATACCGCTATAAAACGCAAGAGACCGTTTGGTATCTGCAACCAATATACTGCAATGATGAATGCCCTTAACTTGCATCATTTGCCTGCATCATTTTTTCACCCTCATTTGTGAATAGGCAGATTCAAGCGCAGCCGCAATAATTAGCATGCCGCCAATCCATTCTCTCGTCAGGATCACCTCATTCGTCAGTAATTCTGCCGAAACCGCAGCAATTACAATCTCAAATAATAGTATGACTGCAGAACGATACACCGGCATATGGGTGACTCCGTACTGCACCAGTACCGTCATCAGAATTATACCAAAAACACCCAAAGCAATACTGGAAAGCAAAACCTCAGTGGAGATATCCGGTATCTCCTCCTGCATCACTACTATCCAGATAATGGAAACCAAAACAACACCCATCCACACTGACATCGTTTTTACCTGTATTGATATGTCCTGCATACTACGAACAATCACATTCGCCAACGCAAAACCGAACCCGGATGACAGGGCTAGCCAGTCAGCACGATCCTGCGGCCAGGGCATTCCAATGGACGGGTCCCACAACATAGTCAACGCACCCGCCATCGCAAGTATCAATACAAACCATGATAAAGTTGACAGCCTTTCACGCAAGAAAATCCAGCCTAACAAGACCGTCCAGAGAGGTGAAAGGTAAAACAGCATCACTACACGAACCACATTACCCTCGATAATCGCAATGACAAAGCTGACATTACACCAGCCGGATGCAAGGCCCATTATCAACAACAATAATGGTCTCCTTGAAAACTCATGCCGATACGGCCATATAAAGAAGCCACCAATGATCATTGGCGCCGCATAGATAACAAGGCTTGTCCATATGCCAGGCAGACCACTCTCATTCAATAACCTTAGTGGGTACCAGAACATGCCCCATAGCGTTGCAGCTATAAGCAAATACACAGAAGGCAACATAGAATGTGAACCACGGGAAACCATGCCTGTAGTCTAACCGTTATACTGGAACATGACACACATAATATTTATAATCCCTTTATCAGAATACTTAAGGAACCTCTGCCAAACTATCCATTGCCATGAACCCTGACCTTAAACGCTTACAATCCTACCCGTTTGAAAAACTTACGGCATTGAAACAGGGGATCGCACCCAGTTCTAACAAGGAACACATATCACTTTCCATTGGTGAACCAAAACACTCCCCTCCTTCATTTGTCACTGAAGAGATCATCACACACCTGCATGGACTTTCCAGCTATCCCCTGACAAAAGGCATGCCGGCGCTACGTAAAAGCATAACTGAATGGTGTTCATCGCGCTTCAGTCTGCCGGAAAACAGCCTAGATCCAGAAGAAAATGTCTTGCCTGTAAATGGCACTCGCGAAGCATTATTTGCCTTTGCACAATGCGTTATTAGCCGTAACGAACAACCTGTAGTCCTGATACCTAACCCGTTTTACCAGATCTATGAGGGCGCAGCATTACTGGCAGGTGCAGAGCCGGTGTTCATGAACACCACAGAGGAAAATGGATTCATTCCTGACTTTGATTCGATACCGGAAGACACCTGGAAAAAATGCCAGTTGATATATTTATGTTCGCCAGGAAACCCTACAGGCAAGGTAATAGATAGCAAATCCATGCAAAAACTGATTCAACTTGCAGATCAGTATGATTTTATTATTGCATCTGATGAATGTTATTCAGAAATCTACCAGGATGAGAATAGCCCTCCTCCCGGTCTGTTACAGGCAGCCATAGAAATGGGATGGAAGGATTATAAAAGGTGTATTGTTTTCCATAGCCTGTCCAAACGTTCTAACCTGCCCGGCCTACGATCAGGGTTTGTTGCAGGTGACGCTACCATTATCAAAAGCTTCCTGCTCTACAGAACCTACCATGGCTGTGCCATGCCACCTTTTTCACAGGCCGTCAGTATCCTGGCATGGAAAGATGAGCAACATGTCATACAAAACCGTAATCTGTATCGCGAAAAATTTGATGCTGTGCTGGACATTCTGAAACCGAAACTGGACGTAACACGGCCTGATGCCAGCTTTTATCTATGGCCCAAAACCCCTACACCCGATACAGAATTTGCACGGGGACTATATGAGCAACAGAATGTCACTGTATTGCCGGGAACATTCCTTTCACGTGAATCTAACCAGATTAACCCCGGGGAACACCGGATCAGAATGGCGCTCGTGGCCCCACT
>DAOWEP010000016.1 GCA_030638455.1 Gammaproteobacteria bacterium | reverse complement strand
TAAAACTCATGGCTGATAAAGTTATCCTGTGGGTGTATTGCAAATGCCTTACCCACAGTAATCTGATCAGGCACAACAGATTGCTGAATATTTGTACCCACTATTTTAACTGTTTTTGACACGGTACCATTTCGACGGATCACACAGGGCATGACCCTGAAATCACCTTCATAGCCGTTATCAGTAAATATCTGTTTGGGGGTCATTTCCAGACTTGCCTTACCTTCAGCAAGATCTTTTAAACAAGTCTTTACATACTGAAAATATTCAACAGGATTATCTGTAACATACCCATGAACCTGCTTGTCATCAATACATATGCATGGCTCTGCACTTATTCTCAGTAAGTTAGTAAGCAGCTCTCTGTCACCCGAATTATTTTTATTCATTCTTTATTTCATACTTTTCCGTTAAAAAAACGAATCTCAAGCCCATGTGCATGGAAAAATCTGTCGAACAAGATTACAGTAGGGTACATTATAAATCTAAATAATACTAAGATATATCTATTACACTCTAGCTAATATCAGATTCAATGACTTCCTTAACATAGAGCATATGTGAGACATGCAGATAACATCCGAAATATCTGAAAATCAAAAATACATAATTGATTGTTCAAAATACTACGAAAAACTTTCTCTCCTATGCACTGACATTAACATTAACCCTCACATGAATACTGAGGATTTTCTTAACAAATCAACCCTGTTTGCTGACAATTTACCTGAACCCCTTAAAAATACACTTCAACAATTTCGCAATCATGCGAACAAGGAAGGAATCCTGTTACTAAAAAATCTTCCCGTTGAATCACAGCTGCCGGCTACACCAACAGATAATCATAAATCAAGTTACACAAGCGAATCATTGCTCGCAACGATTGGAGCTCGCCTCGGATACCTTGTTGGATATGCCCAGGAGAAAAATGGCTCACTATTTCATGATATAACACCATTACAATCTGAAGAGAATGAGCAATCTTCAATGGGGTCTTTGGTGCAACTAGAATTACACACGGAACGTTGCTTTCACCCTTTCTTACCAGACTACCTTTTGCTTTACTGCCTTCGACCTGACCCAGCTCATAAAGGATTTACAACCCATGCGGGCATAAGGCAAATATTACCGCTACTTTCACAAAAGCATATCGAAACCCTGTTTCAGCCAGTTTTTAGAACCGGGATCGATTACAGCTTTGGGAACAAAAAAACCAGGAAGGCAAATGGACCTGTTATGTCTGTTTTGTATGGAAACAAAACAGACCCCTTTATCCGATATGATCTTGATTTGATGACAGGACTAACAAGTAAGGCAGAACTGGCCCTGCAGACACTTAAAGAAATAGTCATCGATATGATGGATGGAATTTATCTTGAGGCTGGTTCTCTACTTATCATGGATAACAAACGTTGTGTTCATGGTAGAGGGGAATTTAAACCTGGATATGATGGTAATGACCGCTGGTTACAAAGATCGTATGTATTAACTGATTTAGGCCCATCCGCATGTGACAGAATTGATGGTAGCCGGGTTATTACTACGAGTTTCTCTACTGTCTAGGTTTTACAAAAAATACAAAAGACTGAATAACACTACATATTGGCAACCCCAGAATAATTCACCACCAACTCCTCCTTGCCGGTATTTTCTATCTCATGGTATTCACCTGGGGCTACGGAAACCCCGGGTTCCAATACAATCTCCTGGTCATCCACCCTGATCAGACCAACTCCCCGCACAATATAGAATACCTCGTACATATCATCATACTGATGGCTATTGGTAGCCTCGCCTGCCGAAGTTATTATTCCTTCAACCTGTTGTTTTTATTTAACTAAACCCTTTATTGAAGATTCTCTACACAATTATTACATCCTAAATATAGTACCTTTGTTCAATAGTAATATTGAAAATTCAGGAGTACGCTAAAGCCATTATCATTGTATATGTCAATTGATTAGCAAGTAATTGGGCAGGGAGGGGGTTCCATGAACAGGCAAATAAAGAAGCAAATGATCGTCGCTGCAATCGCACTGGCGCTCACCAGCATTCAGGCAGAAGCCGCTAAGACCAGCAACAAGGACAAGTACAAAGATGTGATAGTTTATGGAAATATCACACTGGAACAGGATTCTATGAATGAATGGGGCCCATGGGAGCAATTTATTCAACCAGCGGCAGGTGCGCCTGTACCACCCCCGATAGCAGCCGTTATACCAGACCCAATCCCTGAAATACGCGACCCGGAACCTCCTGAACCACCAGAACCACCAGTTGAATCCTTCTGCGATGGCGGCATATGGTGTGGCTATACTGCCATTGGTGGGCGCACATTTGACTGGACTAAAGACGGTGAAGAAGGGAAAGAGGGCAGGGGTGACTATTTATTTTATAACAGATCCAAATTCGGCCCGGTATCCGGTCGCCTCAAGCTATCTATATCATCTGATATAGATACCCACATGAAGAGCGTATTCTACCAGACCACTAACCCCGCATATACCTCACCGGTAGATGATGACCCAAATATAATCGGAGATCTTGATGGCAATGGCGGTTATGACAGCGTTGATTATTTGTACTCTGATGTGTACTCGTCTAATACCAATGAAGATTTGGTCATGGAAACTTTGTCTTATATCGGAGCCAATGAAAGAGATATGCCAATGTACGACTATGCCTTCATTGGCACCCTGGGTAACTATGTTAAAGGTAGTACTTATAACGAAAGCGATGATGTAACCACTACAAACAGCGCCGAGTATAATGGCGCTTTTATAGCCGGCATGGTTACGGAAGATAGTGTTATCAATGGTATCAATGCACAGTTCGCAACCGAAGGCATGACTGCTTATTATGATGGAAGGTCTTACGGAGCCTGGGTAAATGGCGCTCATAGATATTCAGATGTACACATCGAGGTCACGTTTGGCAATGACGCTAGCTGGAGCGGTACCTGGAATGGGAGGAATAATGATGGCTTAGATGGCCATGTACGCCTCGATTCCTATGACAATGGTGATTATGTAAGTGGTCCAGTGGGCCTGAGGGTAACAGGCGGCGCCTTTAGTGGCAGCGACCTCATAGCATCAGGTGCACAGATCACGGCCAATGACGGCATTATTAACAGCGGTACGGTAGAGGCCAGCTTCTATGGGCCTGCTGGTCAAAATATCGGCGGCGTGGTGGATGTTGTCAAAACTGTACCAGATCACTATGAAGAACACCGATATGTGGATGTATTCATCGTACAAGAAGGTGAAGGTGTAAATTAAATAAGTAAACTAACTACGCAATAGCTTTCCACGCAATTGCAGTTCAAAGCCTCATCAGTCGATGGGGCTTTTTTTGGAATACCCGTATCCGACACTCTACTCCTGCCCGGAGATCGATTGCATTAGGGGTCTGTTTAAAAATCATAATCCGGAAGTTGAGCTAATCTTGAATACAACATTTCAATGACCTTGTGAGTAGCGTTACATTATGGATATAAGTATATTTATCTCAGGACAAACCTCTTAGAGTTCTATATACTTGACTCTTTTAATATGGATTAACTCTGGAACAATACGGTCTAAATATGCACACGGAACTCAACCAGGCTGAATATAGCAACGCGCTGGCGAATGAAACCAGCCCCTACCTGTTACAACATGCCAACAACCCGGTGGAATGGTTTCCGTGGGGCAAAGAAGCCCTGGACAAGGCAAGACAGGAAAACAAGCCGATATTACTTTCTATAGGCTATTCGGCATGTCACTGGTGCCATGTAATGGCGCATGAATCTTTTGAAGACGACAAGACTGCACAGCTGATGAATGATCGGTTCATTAACATCAAGGTGGACAGGGAAGAGCGTCCTGACCTGGACAAGATTTACCAGCGTGCACACCAACTCCTCAGTCAGCGGCCGGGCGGCTGGCCATTGACGGTATTCCTGATGCCGGATGACCACATGCCTTTCTTTGCCGGAACCTACTTTCCGAAAGAACCCAGGCACCAGTTGCCATCGTTTAAAGACCTGTTACAGAAAATATCTGACTTCTATGCCAACCAGATCGATGATTTGAGAAAGCAGAACACATCTCTGCGAGATGCAATGGCCTCACTTAAATCTGATGGCTTCTCAGATAAAACAAGACTTACACCCGCTGTACTGGACATAGCACATCAGCAACTAGGAAAAAGTACAGACTGGCAACATGGCGGCTTTGGTCAGGCACCCAAGTTTCCGCATCCGGGTAATATAGAACGTTTGCTTCGTCACTGGAGTGGCTCCAATAAGGCAGATGAAAAAGCCCTCAAAGCAGCTACGTTCACATTACGAAAAATGGCCCAGGGTGGTGTTAACGACCAGCTCGATGGAGGATTCTGTCGATATTCAGTAGATGATTACTGGATGATCCCGCATTTTGAAAAAATGCTGTATGACAACGGACCATTACTCGCGCTTTACAGTCAGGCATGGGCCGCTACTGGCGAGCCACTTTTCAATCAGGTTGCAGAAACAACCGCTGAATGGACAATGCGGGAAATGCAAGCGCCAGAAGGTGGCTATTATTCCAGCCTGGATGCCGACTCCGAGGGGGAAGAAGGAAAATTTTATGCCTGGACGTGCGATGAAGTTAGTCAAGTACTCGATAAACAGGAGTACGATCTGTTCAGTCAACGATACGGGCTGGATCGAGACCCAAACTTTGAAGGAAAGTGGTATCCCCATGTATTTTCAGAGCTGGAAACACTGGCACAGCAACAGGGTATCTCTGAATCAGAAGCCGAAAATATTTTACAGCAGGCCAGAAAAAAACTGTTTGTAGCCCGAGAGAAAAGAATTCGCCCTGGGCGTGACGACAAGGTGCTGACATCATGGAACGCGCTCATGATTAAAGGCATGGCCATAGCTGCTCGTCACCAGGACAATGATGCCCTACGTAAACGCTATATCGACTCGGCAACAAGGGCACTGGATTTTATCCGCCGTCAACTTTGGGAAGACGGCCGACTGCTGGCCACCTGCAAGGATGGCAAGGCACACCTGAATGCCTATCTGGATGATTATGCGTTTTTAATGGATGCCATACTTGAACTATTGCAGGTTCAATGGCGAAGTGAATATCTTGCCTTTGCAGACGAGCTTGCCAGTAGTGTGCTTGAAAATTTTGAAGACCATGAAAGTGGTGGCTTTTTCTTCACGGCACATAATCATGAACCATTGATTGAGCGCCCCAAGCCCTTTGGTGATGACGCTATTCCTGCCGGGAATGGTATTGTTGCTTATATACTGAGCAGGCTTGGTCATCTGCTGGATAAACCACAGTATCTGGAAGCTGCTGAACGAACTTTAAAAGCAGCCTGGTCGTCAATAGAACAGTTACCCTATGCACATTGCACACTTTTACTGGCACTTGAAGAATATCTATACCCTCCGCAAATCATCATATTGCGCGGAAAGCCTGGACCTCTACACCTATGGAAACAACGCTGTATTTCAACCTATGCTCCACGCAGGCTGTGCCTGGCTATTCCAAATGACGAAAGCAGTCTTCCTGAAGGGCTTGAAGCCAAAAAACCAGATAACCAGCATGAAGTTGTTGCATACGTATGTAGCGGCACGACCTGTCAGCCACCGGTTACATCATTGGATGATCTGGAATCTCAGCTTGTTGCCGAATGAGGAAAGAAAATAAATCGCGAGGCATCTGCGCAAACTACTCATCCATGAGTATTTACACTTCACTTACTAAGAGCTCATTAAGAGTTTATTGAGCATCGATACAGCCTTGCGGTTCCGGTAACCCACCAATAAGTGAACCCTGTCGTGCTGGGCCTTCCGGGAACAGGCTGTACAGGAAGTCGCGACTGCTTTTCTCATCACCCAACTGTTGACGCATATGCTTCATCAACAGTTTAACCATAGGGGCAATTCCGAACTCGAAATAAAATTTACGTAAAAAACGGATCACTTCCCAGTGGTCAGATGTTAACGTGATACCTTCCCTTTCAGCCAACACTTCAGCCAGTTGTTCATTCCAGTCATCCAGATTCACCAGATTTCCGTGAGGGTGTATTTCTATCGATTTCCCCTCGAAGTCAAATGCCTGTGCAAATTCACGTTTGACAGATGTCTTTTTATTTTTAGTAGTTGCGTAACTACTCCGGTTTAGCTCGGCATCCATCACCGGAACAGGGAGCCCTGCTATACGCGTTCCTTGCACCAGCACCTCATTCGGAAACAATGTCTGCAAATATTCATCTTCTGCCTTATCGGGACCATATTTTTCTGCAAGGGACCTCTTCAGGAGTTTGCGAATCGGTGGCCTATTATATTTCTGGTAATATTCGCGCATCTCTTTAATCACTTCCCAATGATTATCGGTTAATGCAAGCCCTTCTTTATGGGCCAACTCGATAGCCACATCTTCATTCCAGTCATCTGGACGTTTTAATCTGCCATCGGTTGTTAAGTCAAAACTTACCGTGTCTACTTTCAATACCTGCATAACCTGCTCCTGAAGCTAAAATAGAAGTCAATTGTTCGTCTGTAATCCTGCTTTTTTCTCCTACTGATTTACTCGGAAACCAGCACATCAGAGTTACTCTATATTTGCTATCGGCATATGCCTGAATGACTTTAGGGTATTTATTGGGCATTCGCCTATAATTACGAGGGGATAAATATAAGCTATTGATTATCAATATAAAGAAGCAAGAAAATAAGTGAAATGAGAACTCAATAGTCATCCTTAACCAGGCTACTTCTATAACTTTCTAGTGCTTTAGCTACCCTTACCTGATACTCCATCAAGCTAATATTGAGAGAATACTAGGTATCGGTATCGATACACCCCTGAGGTTCAGGTAATCCAGCGATCAAGGAACCCTGGCGCGCTGGTCCCCCAGGAAATAAACCATACAGGTAACTTCGGCTTCCCTTTTGCCCACCAAGTTTTTCCTTCATATATTTCATTAGCAGTTTTACCATTGGGGCTATACCGTATTCAAAGTAAAATTTCCTCAGGAAACGGACCACTTCCCAATGTTCCTCTGTTAAGGTAATGCCTTCTTTCTCCGCCAGATACTCTGCCAATTGCTCATTCCAGTCATCCTGGTTTACCAGGTTTCCATGTGGATATATCTTGATTAATCTTCCATTAAACTCAAACTCCTGATTAAAACTTGTTGTATTCTCCTTATGATGCTCTTTTCTGCCTGTAGAAGAAATGGTTCGATCAAGCTCGGCATCCAGCAATGAAGCAGGCAATCCGGCGATACGCGTACCTTGTATTAATACATCATTCGGGAACAATCCTTGTAAATATTCATCCTGAGCCCTTTCATGTGTATAGCGTTCAGCTAGCGCCTTTTTCAATAATTTGCGAATGGGGGGTATATTATATTCCTTGTAATATTTCCGCATGACTTGAATTACGTCCCAATGCTCATTGGTAAGCACCAACCCGTCAGCATTGGCGAGCGCCTCTGCAACCTCCTCATTCCAGCCTTCCGGATTTTTTAACCTTCCATCTGTAGTCAACTCATACCCTACAGAATTTACCTCCAGTGATTGCATATTGAGCTCCCGAGATTAGTAGAACAGGTACGGTCAAAATTAATGTGCCACGGCCCTATTCTCCTGACGTAAGATATGTGCAAAGGCCGTAACTTGATATCGACACAATATAGATAAAGCTTAGACTAACTTCTAAAAGCACACCAGATTTCTCGGGGCCTCTTTATTATTATCAGGAAAATTATTTACTTAAACGATAGATCTTTTTCTTATACAGCACAGAAGGCAGTTGTGCATGTGCAAGCGCATCACGCGCCAATTCATCATCCAGTTGAGCAGGGCTTAGGCGTTCATCCTGATATTCAAACTGTACCGGTGGCATTTCAGGGCGATTAATTACTACCTGATTACCTACCATAAAGGCATGAGCAAGGTCATATTGCATAATCGCACGACCTGGCTCACCCTCAGGCAGGGCCAGTAAATTATGCCCGATCATAGGATGCTCTGTTTCCAGACCCATTAAATCCAGCAAGGTAGGTAATAAATCAATCTGACTGGCCAGCCTCTCATACCGTTGAGGCTTTACATCAGGACCAATGATAAGGCCTGGAATTCTGAACTTTTGTATGGGCACAAGATCTGCACCATAGACCCGAGTATTATGATCGGCAATGACAACAAAAATGGTATTGTTAAAATAGTCTTCCTGTCTGGCCAGCTCAAAGAATTTTCCAATTGCATAATCTGCAAACTTCATCGCATTGTGTACGGTATTGGCCGGTTGATCATATAATTCTATCCTGCCCTCCGGGAACTCAAATGGAACATGGTTAGTGGTACTTAACATCAGCCCGAAAAAGGGCCGGTTTCCATGCGCCTTAAAAATCTCATTGGCCTTTATTACCAGGTCTTCGTCTGATACCCCCCAGTTACCCAGAAACACCGGGTTTTCAAATGAGGGTTCATCGATCACCCGATCAAAGCCGTTCCCCAAAAAGAAGGATCGCATATTATCGAAATGACTTTCCCCGCCATAGATAAAATCTGAGGTATAACCATGCTGCTTCAATAACCCTGCAATTGTGAAAAAACCATGCTGAGACAAACCAAGCTTGACTACACTGCGCCCGGGCGTAGGCAGAAATCCGGAGGTAATCGCCTCAATCCCACGAACTGTTCTTGTACCTGTTGAATACAGATTGGTAAAAAACAATCCTTCCTTGCTTAACCGGTCAATATTTGGGGTCAGCGGTAAACCACCAAGACTGCCTACATATTCGGCGCCCAGGCTCTCCTGTAAAAAGATTACCAGGTTTAATGGCCGCTCACGTTTTTGTTCGGGCGCCTGTTTGTGCAAGAAAGGGATTTCGGAATCCAGAAAAGCCTCTTTAGGCAACCTCATATGGTTCCTCACCCGCTTATACATTTCCGGTTCTGGCATTTCTCCATATACAGAACGGGAATCTTTTTCATTCTTCATTGCATAAATGGCGTAGGCAACTGAATATGTTGAATTCAGCCCGATCTCGTTGGTCAGGTGGTCATTGGAAAAAACGGCTGTACTGATATTGGCAGCCCGATGGCCAAAACTGGAACGCCCACCCATAAATAACAGGATAAATACAACTGGCAGTACTAATAACCGTTGCCAATACGGCCATTGTGCATGGTTAAACAACAGATAATTTCCTGCGCGCCAGGAATAACGAATAGCGAGCATAAGAACAACTACTGCAATTACAAGTTCTACTTTATAACTCGCCCATAACATACCTAAAACTTCTTTAGGGTAAATCAGGTATTCAACAAAGACCCTATTCGGACGGATATCATATTGCGCAACAAACGGGATAGTAGCCACTTCCAGGTAAACCATCAGACTCGCCAGTAATGTAAAATACACGGCAAGAAAAGGTTTCCAGTACCGGCCCAGTCGCTGGGGCAGTATCAGCAGTAATATACAGGGGAAAATGGTCGCAATACTCAGTGTAACTACATCCATTCTCACCCCAACCACGAATGCCCACCAGAAATCTTCTACCTGAATCAGACGCGGGTAATGCAATATCGTCAACACAAGCCGGTTGGCAAAAAATAATGCAAGTGCCGACAGAAAAAGAGCTACAACTGGCGCAAGCGGGCCAAAGCTCAAAAGAAAACGGGAAAAACTGGATTTCATGGACATATCCTATCTGGTACAGATTAAAGTTGGCATTGTGTTGGTACTCTCATAATATTACCTTGAAGGAGTACTCATTACGGCTCGCGATACAGGAAATTTTATGGAATTACGGATATAAACAGGCGAAATCATGACTATACTCTATATTTAATGGCAAAAAGAATAACAATATAATATCAGGATCATGCACCTAACCGAACAGGAAAAACTAAAGATAATCCGGGTTTTCAAGAAACTCCCTATTTTCTATGGACTACGGGAAAATGAATACGATTTCGTGCGCGCAGCCTGTTCTCACACATCTTATCTTGAGGGAAGCACGGTATTTAATAAAGGAGATGGCAGCCCATGCCTGTATATCCTGCTTACTGGCGAGGTGGAACTCCAGACAGAAAAAGAAGAGGTTATCTATAAACTGCATCCTGGTGAAATCTTTGGTGAAATTGGTCTAATTACCCAACAAAAAAGAACCGCGACAGCAATCGCAAAAACAGATGTAACACTACTGATAATAAAAAGCGAAGACCTGAACCTTCTGCTTGGCAAGCACCCACGTATCAGCTCGATCATAATGCGTAATATAACACAGCACCTGGCTAACCATATCGTCAGAATGAATAAAGCCGCGACACTGGAGCATATCCCACCCAAGCAAGAAAACAACACCATGCCATCATCGCCAGGATCTAGCCAATTTCCCGGCTCATGGGATGAATCAGATGATTTTTAGTACTCTATCAAGGTTGCGTCTGCCATTCAGTCATAAACTTGCTTTTTAATAGAGGTCCGCATTGAAAACCAGGCTGGGTACCTTTCTATATTCCTTCCGTGAAACTATCCAAGATCTAGCTCCTATCATCCTGGTGATAGGCTTTTTCCAGCTCATCATCTTAAGACAACCGATTCCTGATATTGAAAAGCTACTAGTCGGCACATTACTGGTCGTTATCGGACTCAACTTTTTTATGCGTGGCCTGGAAATGGCCCTCTTCCCAATTGGAGAATCCATCGCACATGCCTTTGCCCGCAAGGGAAGCCTGTTCTGGCTGCTTGCATTCGCTTTTGCATTGGGCTTTGGAACAACGGTGGCAGAACCAGCACTCATAGCAGTAGCAGCCGAAGCAGCTAATATTGCAGCCGAGGGCGGAATGATAGCGAATAGCGAATTAGCGCGCACAGACTATGCTACGGGACTACGCCTGACAGTGGCTATATCTGTGGGCATCGCCATTATGATAGGTGTTATCCGTATCCTCAGAGGATGGCCTATCCACTATCTTATTATTGGGGGCTATCTGGGTGTTGTCATTATGACCATCTTTGCACCTGAAGAAATTATAGGGATTGCCTATGACTCTGGTGGCGTCACCACATCTACCGTAACGGTGCCTCTGGTAACCGCACTGGGTATTGGGCTTGCATCCAGCATCAAGGGACGCAACCCGATGATTGACGGTTTTGGACTGATTGCATTCGCTTCGTTGACCCCTATTATTTTCGTCATGGGTTATGGGATGATCATCTAATGGAATTACTGCAACACATGTTTAATACCCTGTTGACCACCTTGAGGGATATCCTTCCTATTATTATCATAATCTTCGGGTTCCAGTTGTTTGTCATACGTAAATCTATTCCACATCTCAAACAGGTACTGACGGGTTTTGGCTTTGTCTTATTTGGCCTTGCATTCTTTCTGGTTGGCCTGGAAGAGGCACTGTTCCCGCTTGGAAAATTAATGGCACAACAATTAACTGACCCTGAATTTATCTATGGAACCCTGGAAGGGAGAATCGAAAAGGTTTCCGGTGCCATTCACTGGAGCGATTATAAATGGGTATACCTGTTTTCTGCTGCCATCGGATTTTCAACGACTATTGCAGAACCTTCACTGATCGCCGTTGCGACCAAGGCAAACAAGGTTTCAGGTGGCGGCATTAGCGTCTGGGGCCTGCGCATTGCTGTGGCCATTGGAGTAGCCATCGGGATTGCATTAGGCTCCTACCGGATTGTTACCGGAACACCACTACATTATTACATCATCACTGGTTACATACTGGTTATCCTGCAAACCTTTTTCGCACCACGCACAATTATTGCACTAGCCTATGATTCAGGTGGCGTAACCACATCTACCGTAACCGTCCCATTGGTAACCGCCCTGGGACTAGGACTGGCCAGTACGATCCCTGGGCGCAATGTACTCATTGATGGCTTTGGCCTGATCGCCTTTGCAAGCCTGTTCCCGATAATTTCCCTTATGGGATACGCGCAGATCGGGCATTGGCGAACCCAGCGGTCTTTGGAAAAAGATAGAAAAAAACAACCTTGAAAAAGCACGAGAATGACTTAACTTAACACTTACGGAGGACGAAAATCATGCACTTTAAATTAATTATTGCATTGGTTGAAGACCACAAAACCGAGATCGTTATGTCGGCAGCACGTACGGCCGGGGCAACCGGGGCTACTGTCATTAATCAGGCACGCGGGGAAGGCGTACAGCAAGCCAAGACATTTTTTGGGCTAAACCTTGAAACACAACGGGATATGGTGTTATTTCTTGTTGAAGAACACCTTAGCCGGCATATTCTGGAAACAATCGCCGATATTGGTGAGTTTGATGCCAAGCCCGGCACCGGCATTGCTTTCCAGATTGATGTAGAAGATGCTGTAGGGGTCAGCCACCAGATTGACGAACTAGCAGAAGCCGTGGAGGAAAAAATATGATTGACAACCCTAGCGGAAGAAAAGCCATCCGTGTAAGCGATGTAATGAAGAGGAAATTTGACCTGATTGATGGTCTGACCACCGTGTCTGACGCATTGCGCATGATGAAGCACCAGGAAAACAAATCCCTGGTTATTGACAAGCGACACAAGGGTGATGAATACGGGTTCCTTCTGATCTCAGATATAGCACGTCATGTACTGGCCAAAGACCATGCGCCGGACCGGGTCAGCGTCTATGAAATTATGGCAAAGCCGGTCATTACGGTAGAACCCGGGATGGATATACGCTATTGCGCACGTTTGTTTGAGCGCTTTAATCTTTCACGCGCACCAGTGGTAGATAATGGTGAACTGGTCGGAATCGTAAGCTTTACCGATATGGTACTAAAAGGAATATGTGCTGATATAACTGAGTAAAATATAGTCTGTATATCAGCTTGCTCAGCTTGACTGATTGGTCATACTGACCTGCTTTATTGATACTGACCCACTGATACTAGCCCACTAATATAGCCCCCAGGGCTTGCTATTATTTATGTTGGGTATCTGACGGCACTACAACCAGAGCTACAACTAAAGCTACAGGCAATAGCCAAAACTGTCCTTGAAGCGGTCATTAAATTCGTCCATGGTAAACGTATGATTCTGGGTTCCGTGCTGTTCAATCTTGATAGCACCCATTAATGCAGCCACCCGCCCTGTGCTATCCCAGTCCAACTCATTCATCAAACCATATAACAAACCTGCGCGATAGGCATCACCACATCCTGTCGGGTCTGCAAGTACAGAAGCTTTGGCTGTCGGTATTTCAATACGTTTCTCAGATGTATACACCAGTGAACCATCGCCACCGCGGGTGATAATCAATGCCTCTACCCGCTCTGCAATCTCATGTGCAGATAACGATGTACGCTCCTGCAAAAGCTGCGCCTCATAATCGTTAACCGTTACCCAGGTTGCCTGCTCGATAAAACGCAACAGGTCATCCCCGTCAAACATCGGCAGGCCCTGACCAGGATCAAAAATAAAAGGAATGTTCGCCTCTGCAAATTGTAATGCGTGCTCGATCATACCTTCGCGTCCATCGGGCGATACAATCCCCAGTGTTGTATCGCCTGCATCGCCTACCATATTTTCATGCGCAAAGCTCATAGCCCCAGGATGGAAAGCGGTAATCTGGTTATCATCCATATCCGTAGTGATATATGCCTGCGCGGTATAGGCTCCCTCAACCACTTTTAAATGTCTACGGTCAACACCGCACTGATCCATCCAGTCTGCATATGGCGAAAAATCGATACCTACTGTGGCCATCGGCAACCCCTTGCCTCCCAACAGATTTAAACCATAGGCAATATTCCCGGCACATCCACCAAATTCCCTGCGCATATCAGGAACAAGAAAAGATACATTCAGCATGTGTACCTTGTCTGGCAAAATATGATTCTTGAATTGATCATGAAACACCATAATGGTGTCATAGGCAAAGGAACCGCAGATTAATGCACTCATGGATACTCCCTAATGTTTAGACTTCTTCTTCAAAAGAATTTTTCACAAAGAATCAATGGCCACATAACGAGAACAGCTAGCAGCGACAAGAAAACAGCCGCAGATCCCATGTCCTTTGCTCGACCACTCAGCTCATGCTGTTCTTCGCCGAACCTGTCGACCACAGCCTCAATCGCCGAATTCAGAATTTCAACGATCAATACCAGCATCAGGCTGCCAATTAATATCGCCCTTTCAACACCGGTCTCTCCCAGCCAATAACCTACCGGCGCGAGAATAATAAATAGCATGAGCTCCTGACGAAACGCTGCCTCATTTTTCCAGGCTGCGCGCAGACCCTGCCATGAATAACCAGCGGCATATACGATACGCATAAAACCCTGATTTCGATTTGCCACCGTTATTCTCTATTCTGCCTTCCAGGCCAGATCCAGTTCCCTTGCGGCCCGAACATCATCCAGTCTTCTAACTGGCAATGTATGCGGCGCATCCTTTAATTGCTCTGGATTTTCCTGTGCTTCCTTAAGAATTTTTTCCATGGTATCTATAAATGCATCAAGCGTGTCTTTATCTTCTGTTTCTGTAGGCTCTATCAACAAACATTCCGGTATCAATAGCGGAAAATAGGTTGTCGGTGCATGGAATCCATAATCCAGCAAGCGTTTGGCAAAATCCATTGTATTGGTACCAAGCTCCTTGGCTTGTCGCTTCATGGTCACTATAAACTCATGTGTTGCCCTGCGATCAGGATAAGCCAGATCAAATCCTTTCTTCTTCATTTCTGCCATCATATAATTTGCATTCAGGGTCGAATATTCCGATACCCGGATCATGCCTTCCTTGCCCAGCAACCGGGCATAGACATATGCGCGCAACAGCACTCCTGTATTCCCCATAAACGCAGACAACCGACCAATCGTTTGCGGGCAGTCTTTTTCTGTCAGCCAGCGGTATTCATCACCATCATGTGCCACCATAGGCACAGGTAAAAACGGAGTCAAGCGCTCACTAACACCTACTGGCCCGGCACCCGGCCCGCCCCCGCCATGTGGCGTAGAAAAGGTTTTATGCAGGTTCATATGAATTACATCAAAGCCCATATCTCCCGGACGTACCTTTCCCAGGATTGCATTCAGATTAGCGCCATCGTAATACAGCAGACCTCCTGCCTTGTGTACTGTTGAGGAAATTTCCTGGATATTACGATCAAACACACCCACCGTTGAAGGATTGGTGAGCATTAAACCTGCTGTCTGCGGACCAACCACCTTCTTAAGCTCATCTACATCCACATCTCCATTCGATGAGGTTGGTATTTCACGAACGGTATATCCGCACATTACAGCCGAAGCCGGGTTAGTACCATGTGCCGCATCCGGCACCAGCACTTCTGTCCTGGCCGTATCGCCCTGCGCATCATGATATGCACGGATCATAGCCATTCCGGCGAACTCACCTTGTGCACCAGCGGCTGGGGTTAACGAAACTGCATTCATCCCTGTTACTTCTTTAAGCATTTCCTGCAACTCGTACAAGCAGGCCATTACACCCTGGCCAAACATGTCCGGGCTCAATGGATGGCGATTCAGAAATCCGGGCAGCATGGCCAGACTGTTACAGGCACGCGGGTTATATTTCATCGTACAGGAACCCAGCGGGTAAAAGTGGGTGTCAATCGAAAAGTTCTTTTGAGAAAGGCGAGTATAGTGTCTTACTGCCTGTAATTCAGATACTTCAGGTAACCCGGCACTTTGCTTACGCAAAAAATTTTTCGGTATTGCTGAACCCTGTTTTTTCTTCCGTTTTCCAGGGCCGTCTTTTCGGCCTGCTTTTGACTGCTCAAATATCAACATTTCTAGTACTCGCTATATCTTTTTCTGATTAAATCAGTTTCTCATTAAACTGTTTATTAAATCTTAGGTGAAACAGGGCATTTAACTGTTTCCTGTTTGGACAGGATACGTTCCAGATGATTTACATAGGTATCTATATCTGCCTGTGTTTTGGTTTCAGTTGCACAAACCAGCAAGGCATTATCCAGCTCCGGATACTCGTCCTCAAGTGAGTAACCACCTATAAGGTTCTGTGCATTTAACGCCCTTAGTACATCCTTTAATGGGGTATCAAATTTTAATACCGCCTCATGAAATACTGGCCTTTCAAATACCTTTTCCACGCCCGGCAATGCTGTCAGTTTGTCGATTAATGTATTGGTGTTTTCATTAGATGTAGCTGCCGCCTCTTCCAGACCATGTGCGCCAAGTATTGCCATATGAATAGTGGATGCGGTAATCATCAGACCCTGGTTGGTGCAGATATTAGAAGTCGCCTTTGAACGACGGATATGTTGCTCACGTGCCTGAAGTGTAAGTGTATAACCAGGCTTACCATCCATATCAAGGGTCTTGCCAATTATCCTGCCTGGCATTTGCCGAACTAATGCCTGCTTGCAACACATAAAACCATAATAGGGACCACCAGAAGAAAGTGGTATACCCAGAGGCTGTCCTTCACCACAGGCAATATCCGCACCATTCTCGCCCCACTCACCGGGTGGTTGTAACAAGGCCAATGCTATCGGGTTCACAACCGCTATTACCAGCGCACCATGACTATGCGCCCAGTCGGTCAACATATCCACATCTTCCATCACACCGAAAAAATTAGGTTGTGGGATAACCAGCGCCGCGAAATCACCCGGTGACTGCGGAAGTTGCTCCGGGGATAAATGCCCGCCTGTGGCATCATAATCCAGGATTTCCAGCTTGATATCCTGCTTATTTACAATAGCCTCTACCGTTTTACGATAATGCGGATGCACGGTTTTTGGCATCAGGATTTTTTTGGATTTTGATTTTCGATTGGCTCGTACGGCCATCAATACCGCTTCTGCAAGTCCAGAGGCCCCGTCATATAAAGAGGCATTGGAAACATCCAACCCATTCAACCTGGACATCATAGTTTGATATTCGTACAACAATTGTAAAGTACCCTGGCTGGCCTCTGCCTGATAAGGTGTGTAGGCGGTATAGAACTCACCACGCGTTGTCAGCTCCCATACGGCTGCCGGGATATGATGCTCATATGCTCCTGCACCAATAAATGATAATTGACGGCCATCCTCCTCGGCACGTTCCATCATCAGACGTGAAACGTCCATTTCACTTTGAGTTGAAGGCACAGCATCTATCGAAACAGCTTTCAACTCGGGCGGAATTTCATCAAACAGATCTTCAATGCTAGACACACCAATGGCATCCAGCATTTCTTTAACTTCTTTCTCAGTATGGGGAATAAACGGCATAAGTACTCACATACAAACAATCAATTAATCAATCAACCAAGGTCACACTGTATTTAGTGCACCCAAGATCTATGAACAGGGTTTATGAATTACGCATCCTTTATTTATATAAACTGCAAATCTGGAAACGTCTTAATGTTCTTCAGAGGCCAATAACTCTTGATAGGCATCAGCATCCATCAGATCATCTATTGATGAAGCGTCATCAGGCTTAAGCTTGAATAACCAGCCTCCTTCAAACGGTTCGGAATTAACGGTTTCAGGTGCATCGGCCAGAGCTTCATTACCCTCAATTATCTCACCTGCTACTGGACAATAAACATCAGATGCTGCCTTTACTGATTCTACTACAGCAACCTCTTGTCCTGGCTCAAACTTGCCGCCGGCCTCCGGGGTTTCTATAAACACCATATCGCCCAACAAATCCTGCGCATGCTCTGTAATCCCTACCATCAGATTACCATCGTCCATCACCCTGACCCATTCATGATCTTTGGTATATTTCAGTTCAACAGGTACATTACTCATACTTTCCTCTCTTTTATTTCCTTGTATTTACATAGAAACAAATAGCGTTTCATGAAATAAAGTTGAAAAATTGTTCAAAAGTGAATTAAACCATTTCCGGCAAACAAGACTTTCCATTACGTACAAAGGGTGCCTTTACTACCTTTGCAGGTAATAGCTTGCCACGTACATCTACACTACAGTCTGACTCTATACCGACAGGTACTCGGGCAAAGGCTATTGCCTTTCCTAAGGTAGGGGAAAAACTGCCGCTGGTTATCTCGCCTTCACCTACCCCTGAGACCACGACCTTCTGATGGTTGCGCAATACTCCACGCCCTGCCAGAACAAGGCCAACCAGCTTACGCTCGGGTGATGCTTCACGCTGGCGTTCCAGTGCTGCCCGACCAATAAAATCACGGTCTTTCGGCTCCCAGGCTACTGTCCAGCCAAGACCTGACTCAAGTGGGGTGGTATCCTCATCCATATCTGTTCCATACAGGTTCATTCCTGCCTCCAGGCGGAGAGTATCTCTGGCTCCAAGCCCTATTGGTGGAACACCCTGTTGGTGCAGCTTTTGCCAGAATCCTGATGCCTGATCTGAAGGCAGGATAAGTTCAAATCCATCTTCCCCTGTATAACCAGTATGCCCGATAAACAGGTCACCACTTTCAACCGCATAAAATGGCGCCAAGTCTCTTATAACCGCACAACTATCCTCATCCAGTATTGCGCATAACTTGTCGCATGCATTCGGGCCCTGCACAGCAATCATGGCCAGATCCTCTTGTTCGGTAACCTGAACCGAGAATTTGGCCGCCTGTTTTTTTATCCAGGCAACGTCTTTTTCACGAGTGGCCGCATTTACCACCAGACGAAACCAGTTGTCGCTCATGTAATAAACAATCAGGTCATCTATCACGCCACCACTTTCATTCAACATGCAGGTGTATAACGCCTTGCCAGCATCTTTTAATCGGTCGATATTATTGGCTAATAAATACTGAAGAAATGGACGACAGTCATCTCCTTGCAGATCAACCACTGTCATATGAGAGACATCAAACATCCCCACGTCTTTTCGTACCTGATGATGTTCATCAACCTGTGAACCATAATGGATTGGCATTTCCCAACCAGAGAAATCTACCATCTTGGCACCCATTGCCACATGATCATTGTATATAGGGGTATGTTTACCCATTGCTCACCTATTATTTATTCATTTATTATTAGAAAAGTCTGTTTCGCATTAAGACCCGTTTCATATTTAGAACAGGCATTAAATACAATATCCTTAAAGCGTCTTTAGTACTCGACCATAAACACTTATCCATAAACTTTTATCCATAAAAAAAGGGCGGCGGCTGACCTCATCTATGGTCTACCACCGCCCCTCTGTCCTGTAACCTGAGAGATTGAAATACAATGTTGATAATCTGAAAGATATTTGTATTTCTTCCCCTTCGGTGGATCTGAACAAACCGAATTTGCAGATCTCTCTCCAGAGTCAACTTCTTCTTGCGGTTCTTTTGCCTGAGCGTTTCCGAGCGATGTTGCGCCTTCGGCGCTCTGCCTCAAGGCAGAGTCTCTCCCGCAGGAGCAAATTGTCGAGGCGACACTATAACCGCAGCCAGTTTGAAAGCCAAGTCCTGTGGGGCTTGTGAGTAATATTAAATATTATCAGTGAGTTGTGAAATGTCGCGATAAGAACAACCAAACAACTAATGGCTTCCACCATTTGCTGTAGCTGAAGACCGCATCATTAACCACAATACAGGCAGGGTACCGACCATAATCATTAATGCGGCCGGTGCCGCCAGCTCCAGCATCTCTTCACTGGCCTCTATCCAGATACGCACTGGCAAGGTATCAAACCCTGTTGGCCTCAACAATAAAGTGGCCGGCAACTCTTTCAATGTATCTATAAAAACCAGCACCCAGGCACCAACCATTCCATTTCGGATCATGGGTAAAATCACCCGCCGCAGGTTTTCAAATGGCCCGGCCCCCAGTATTCGACCAGCCTGTTCTATAGATGGTGTCAGTTGCTGCAATGACGCCTCCTGTGACTGTACTGCTAATGGCAGAAAACGAATTACCAGTGCAAGCACCAGGGCCACCAGAGTACCGTATAGCAATGGTAATTGTGCCAACAGGAAAGTCATTACCCCAAGCGCTATCACCGGCCCCGGCAATACAAAGCCGATACTGGAAAAATGGATACAGACCTGGCTAAAAAAAGTATGTTTACGTGCATGATACAGGGCGACCGGCATGGCCACTAACAACGCCATACTGGCCACACTGATGGACACGATCAGGGAATTCAGTGCATACCCCCAGAACTCGGTATCAATCGCACTATTTTGTATTGCAGACCATGTCCATGAAAGCATCCATGCCAGTGGTAACAAAAATGAGAACAACACAATTACACCCAACCATAGCCAGATCATAAACTGCTGAAATGGTGTTGCCCGCTTAGTCTCGGTGTCACCCCGAGCTGCTGCTGATGTGTAATATCGCTGTCGACTACGAAACGCACGTTCTATCAACAAAAAAGTCAGGCTCAACAACACCAGCACAAGGCTCAGCCCGGCAGCAGCATTGTAGTCAAAGCGCCCGCTCATCTGCATATAGATACTCAATGTAAAGGTCTGGTAGCGCAGCATACTTACCGCACCAAAATCAGAAAGCACATGCAATACAACCAGCGCGAGTCCGGCCGCTATTGCTGGCCGTAATAGCGGGAGATTAACATGCCAGAATACCTGCCATGGGTTAGCACCCTGCATACGTGCGGCCTCCTCCAGACTGCGCGATGGGCACATTAGCGCTGTACGTACCAGTAGAAACACATAAGAAAAACCGGCCAGTGATAGCACCAGCGCTACACCTCCTACATTAAAAATGTCAGGTGGCGCACTATCAAACAAGGCTATCCATAATTGACCCAGCCAGCCATCTTCTTCCAGTAAGGTCGTATAGATATGCGCAAATACATAGGTTGGTATCGTGAGTGGCAGGATCATTAGCCATATTGCAATCCGACGTCCAACAAAATCGCGTTTGGCAATCCACCATGCCGCAGAAACCCCAAGTGTAAAACTACCTATTGCGACAAGCACCGCAAGAGACAGGGTGTTCCATAAGAGCTCGGGCAAACGGCTACTCCACAGATTGGACCACTGTGGAACGGTTAGATTTAAACTACTGTGAACAACATATATAAGCGGAATCGCTGCCAGAAGAACGACAACCATCGCAATACCTGCTGAAAATGAAAACCTTCTAATCCCCATTTAAACAATATTCGGACATTGAAGGCTGAAATGCCACATAAACATGAAAATAACTGTTGAGCCTAAGAACTATTTAAGGAACCTCTGATTAAGTCTGGGCTAAAAAGATTGAGATTCAAAATGTTCAAATTCGAGGCGCAAATCGCACGTAATAACCAGCTATTGCGAAGATTTGCAACGAAGAAGTTGAATATTTTGGACTCAAGATTTTCTTTCATGACTTGATCAGAGGCTCCCTAACCCTCTTTAATAGATCACATGAGCCAGAAAAAAT
>DAOWEP010000197.1 GCA_030638455.1 Gammaproteobacteria bacterium | reverse complement strand
TCCCGTGGGAAGGCAATTATTCCTCCTGGTTGGAGCAGAAGGAAGAACGCCTGGAAATGGAGGAAAAACAAGAACTTTCACACATCAAGGCCATGAAATCAGAGCTGGAATGGGTGCGCTCCAATGCTAAGGGACGACATGCCAAGAGCAAGGCACGTATCGCCCGCTTTGAAGAACTGAACTCGCAGGATTTTCAGAAGCGTAACGAGACCAATGAACTCTATATACCACCGGGGCCGAGATTGGGTGATCTGGTGATTGAGGCAACCCATGTGCGCAAGGGCTTTGGTGAACGCCTGTTAGTGGACGATCTGAACTTTAACCTGCCGCGCGGTGGCATTGTGGGTGTGATCGGACCAAACGGGGCCGGTAAAACCACCATGTTTCGTATGATGACCGGGGAAGAAAAACCGGATGACGGCGAGATCCGCTTTGGTGATACCGTGCAACTCTCCTATGTAGACCAGAGCCGCGACAGCCTGGATGGTGACAAAACCGTTTGGGAGGAAATCTCGGATGGCCTCGATGTCATCACCATCGGTACTTATGAAATCAGTTCACGTGCCTATGCTAGCCGCTTCAACTTCCGTGGCTCGGATCAGCAAAAACATGTAAAACACCTCTCTGGCGGTGAACGCAACCGCCTGCATCTCGCCAAGCTATTGAAAAGCGGAGGAAATGTTCTACTGCTCGACGAGCCTACCAATGACCTGGATATTGAGACCCTGCGCGCACTGGAAGAAGCCCTGCTGGCCTTCCCGGGTTGTATTGTAGTTATTTCGCATGATCGCTGGTTCCTGGATCGGATCGCCACCCACATGCTGGCCTTTGAGGGCGACAGCAAGGCGACCTGGTTTGAAGGAAACTACGCCGACTATGAAACAGATCGAAAACGCAGACTCGGTGACCAGGCAGATCAGCCGCACAGGATAAAATACAAACGCCTTAAAGCTTAGCCAAAAACTGACGATAACAAGTACATGGAGCTATTCTTATAGCTATAACATTATGTATTTTAAGGTAATTAGTCAGTGCCAAACATCCTAAGAAAAGAAAAAAGACAGTACCCAAGAATCAGGGCAAGGCTGCCACTTAAGATTATCAGTCCAGATGGCAAGGTCTTGCCTGCCACTTCACTGGATATGTCACTCGAAGGCATACAGATTGAATGCAACCACCTGACACAACAACAACTCATACTCGATCACGAAAAAGAAAAACCCGGACAGCCCGTAGAGCTCAATGTTCAGCTGAAGATCCCTGCTACCAAACATTCAAAAAACAAAGTGGAAATACGTTGCCGGCTGGTGGTCTCAAGACGTCTTGCACAAGATACCTATCACCTGGGCTTGAATTATCTGGATTTTGAAGATACAGAACACCTGGAGACATTTCTGGATAAGCAGTTATATAAAAGCGCCTGAACACTATCCAGTTTTTAGCGGTTCTTTTTTATTTATCTAATAGCTACCTATTCTCTTTTACCTGTCTTGCTGCACTCTTGAGTAATACACACGTGTAACTAACAACACGATAAGGATGGCTGCATAAAGTACAGGCTCAAGTATGTCGTCTTTAACCAGCCATAAATAGTGAAACACACCAAGCATTGCAATTACATAAATCATTTTATGTAACCTGACCCAATTATTACCCAGTGTTCGCATCATGGCATTGGTAGACGTTACTGCCAAAGGCACCAGCATTAAAAAAGCAAGAAAACCGATGGCAATATACGGTCGTTTCAAAACATCCTCTACCACGTCTTCCAGCATGAAAGACAAATCAAGAACGAAATAGGTAAGAAAATGCAGGCAGGCATAAAAGAATGCATACAGGCCCAGCGTGCGCCGGTAATGGTTCAGGCTGCGCCAGCCAAACATCTGTCGAAGTGGTGTAACTGACAGAGAAATAAGGAGAAATCGTAACGTCCAGTCACCCGTTCTATGAGTGATTGCCTCTACTGGTTTTGCACCCAGACTCTCGGTAAGCACATCAAGCAAAAGAAAGCCGAAAGGCACGAGGCAGAGTAAAAATAATATTGGCTTAACGACTTTTGTCATTAGTACATATTAATCCAGGATTACACAAACAAACCAATCAATACTTTCAGGTTAAAAGTATTTTTGCAGTTCCACGCCACTATACAGGGATGCCACTTCCTCTGCATAGCCATTAAATATTTATGTTTTTATTTTTGGTGAAAACAATGAACCGGGATCTATCCAGCGTGATGATTTAGTATTTACGATTGACGCGGGAGTAGCTTTGCAACATGAATGTGCAACGGTTAGTTAGGCCGGTGTTTAAACTGAATGTTACTTTGGCCAATAGGTGGTAAACGTCTGCTCAATCATTTTCTTGTCCTCATACCAGATCTGAAAAATCCAGTCACCCTCTACCATTTCGTAATCTTCGTTCAGGCCGTATCCAGTGTAGGCGACAACCTGACCATAGAGTACTTTCCCGGTGATCATATAATCAGAACCAGTTGTGACCGTACCATCTGGTAATTTCATCGGAGGATGCTTCAATACCCTTCTGAGTTTGGTATATGCCGGCCGTTCCGGGAGATTCCAGATGCGATACTGGAGGGACATATGCGCATCCTTGACCAAAGGGATGCGGTCTGTTTGCCTGACCAGTTGAATAACCGGCTTTGAAATGGCCTTGCCGGTACTGGTATTAGGACTATCCACCAGTCCGCCACTTCTTATTACTTCATATAAACCCCTTTTAGTGACTTTCCCTATCAGGGCTTTTTTGTTGGGCTCTTTTTTTATCTTGTCAGAACTTACTGCGCGACCGCTCTTTTCTGGCTGATTTACGCACCCAGCAAGTACAACCATGAACGCAATGATTGCAACCTGAATAGAAAGCTGTATCCGGTATACCTGTCTTGACCAAATCATAGAAAAATCCTCAAAAACATTCACAACTAAAGCCATGGTGATGAATAGTCTACAGTCAAAATAAAAACCAGTGTCATTCTTCGTGGGCTAGTCATTATATATAAATACAAGACATAAAAAACCCGGCAGGCTACTTCCCTGCCGGGTTAGCATCAGGCTGTACTCGGGGGGATATAAATGTATGTACAAGCCAAACTTTACAGCTGATCTTACTGAATAAAGGCCTCATGAATAGTCATCAGCATGCGTGGATCAACAAAGTCATCAGCAGTTACATTGTTCCCGTTAGCTCTTCCGAGGAAGGTAGCAATCGGCTGAGCACAACCAGAGTTCACGCCACCAGTACCATAAGTGCTCTGTGCACCTGTCTGCTCACCAGTACAGGTACCATCAGTCGCATCCAGGTGATCTGCATCGATCAGGTACTCACCTACACCACCGCCTTGCACGAAGCATTCAGCTGGTGGAACAGCACCTGTAACTGCACAACCCGGATTGAATGCAGAAGATGCAATCAGTAGGGTTTCTACATCACAGGAAGTGCCCGCAGGGTTAGTACCATTGGCAGTTGGACCACCAATGTTGGCGCAACCAATAGCGGACATACGGTTGATACGAATACCCGCGATAACGTTTACGCCCGGATCCAGTCCAATAGTACCTGATGGGGCGTCATCACCTGCTTGCACGATATCAATACGTTGACGGAACACGCCTGGGTTACAGCCACCTGGTCCCACTTCTCCACGGAGACAAGCTCTGGAACGCGAACGGTTGGTTGCATACAGATTACCTGCTTCATCAAGAGTAATTGCACGCAGTGAGTCACGACGATGAGCCTCGTCAGCTCCTGCTGGAAGGAAGTCGATAACACGGATAACCTTGGCAACATTTTTAGGGATACCTAAACTAAAGGTACCAACACTGTCATCACTATCGTCATCATTTTTATCCTTACGATTTGAACCAACGCCTTCACTCATTTCGTTATCAATACCAGCTTTCCAGTCAATAACGAAGACAGCATTCCCGTGGAACATACTGACAAGCATACCTTCAGAGGTGAAGGCGATACCGGCCATACAACCCCAACGTGAATCAGCAGGTGCGCTGTATTCGTCAATGACTTCCATGGTTTCCTGATCCAAAACCAGCAAACGGCTGTTTGCCGCACGATCAGCTGGTTGATTAACAGGTGGAAAGTATTGATTCGCTTCCAGACCACCTTCAGGTGCCTGGTCCGAGTTGAACGCATTGAAGAAGTTGGCATCACAGATCGCCTGGATGATGTTGCCGTTCGGCATCATCTGTGTACCCAGAGGACGCGGAACCGAAGCAAATCCGACGCCGTCAGGGTAGTTCGGTGAACTCCATGGGCCACCCTCAGTCGGATTGCCCAATAGTTTTTTGTACGAGACCGAGCGGATCGCGGTACCGTCGCGGTGGAACTCGGTCAGTGCCACCTGGCCGGCGCTGGTGATGAATGCGTGACCATTCATACCACCGGACAGAACACCTGTGGGTTTAAAGGGGGCGGGGCAGGCTATATCCTCATCCGCGCAAACTGGACCACCTACATTGCCAGGGTTAAAAGGGTTATTTACGGTAATACCACGCGCACCCGTAATGATGTTTACTTCCAGGACACGGCCAGCGCCTTGAGCACCAAAAGGCGCGTTCATGGCATCGGCCATCATGAAGTTAGCTTCCAGACAGACAGGTGTGCCCGCCTGACTAGTATCGTCATGTGCCAATACAGGTACGGTAGACAAGGCAAGACCTATACCGCAGGCCAGACCTTTCATTGTAATAGAACTTTTATTCATTTTATTCTCTCCCACATCATCAGTTAATTATGTTGCTGGTGAATTCCATACAATATCCATGAACAGATACAAGCTACATGCTAAACATGCATGCAAATGGACATTAACCACTACTAGAGTACCCAGGGACCTGATTTATTCCCGATTGGTTAATTTATTTCTTATAAAAAATGAAAATCTTTCAGGAATAATGACTTGATGATATGGCGAGCAAACAGATAGTTAATGTCTATTACATAAAATGGGGATATACAGCGCACGAGCAACCTAACCCGCAAGGGATTCAGGATTCTGAAAATAGGATATGACTGGAAAGAAAAGAACTCAGGCGCAATGATACTTCAAACTTCCGGTAATTCTTTCACCTTAATGTAGGACCAACCGTTTCGTACATGAAGAATAATTTGCTCCATAGCCGGTTTTGAGGCATCAATGTTCTTTAGAATCACCGGCTCTATGCCTTTTTTGCGCAAGGCGCGAATACTGTTAGCACAGGCAATAAAATGCATGTTCTTGTATTCACGCATCATCGCAAGCACCTCTTCCTTAACCGGTGAAACACCCTCCCGCATCATGTCCAGACCACCGGCATTGGCCACTACGGAAACCTGACCGCCTTTTTCCCTGTGTTTATCCAGAAACTTTCTTGCATAGTCAAGCACTGCCATAAACTTCTTCGGGTCTGACTCGCTGATATGCAACAACACCTTGTCCTGCGACATCGGCACAATATTCCGTGCAGATTCGTCAGAAAATAATTGTCCCCCGGTATATCCTAGATATCCACCGCCAAAACTGACGACTAGGATCAGAAGCGAGGCCGCAATACTATACGAACCCGGGATAATTTTGCGTCGCACTGGCATCGCTCCAACTCTTGCTCTTGCAGGTGCTTTCGCCTGTTTAAACCCAAGCTTCATTAAATCTTTTGCGCGCCGCAATTGATAGACACTCTCACGGATAGCAGGATCATTTTCCATGGCCTTCAAGACGAATTCACTATTAACGTCGTCCAACTGGCCATCTACAAACATGCCCAACATGTTCTCATCTATAGTTTCAAATTTCTGCATAAGTCTACTTCACTATCCGAAAATCTTTTTTAGTGCCTCTGTCTGGCTCGACTCTCCCGGGCACCGGACTATTCAGCCTGTCCAGTAAATTCTTTCTTGCACGATGCAACCGGCTCATGACTGTGCCCACCGGAATTTCCAGTACCTCTGCGACCTCACAATAGGAAAACCCTTCCAGATCAACCAAAGAGATCACCTGGCTCTGGTTTTTCGGCAAGGTAGCCACAGCACAACGAACCTTACCTACAATCTCCAGTTCATGACAGGATTGCACTGGGTCTTCATTCTCACAAGCCATCTGCTCGTCCAGTTCGACCTGTGGCTTTACTTTACGTAAATACCGACACCAGCAATTATTCAGAATGCTGTATAGCCAGACAAAAAGGCGTCCCTCATCCTTTAATTGATGAATATTAACAACTCCAGCAGTCATCGCCTCTTGTACCAGATCGTCAGCCAGCATCTCATCTCCACACCACGCAAGTGCCACGCGATACAAACGATCACGAGACTCCCCTATCAGGGCCTGTAGTGCCCGAACCTTGACTTTATCCATTACCTCGCCTGTCTTATCATTTTTTAGTTGGTTATAGTTGACTAGATGCTACTAACCGGCTTTTTATTCCATATTTTATGTAAATATATAACCCAGTATATTGATGTGATGTAGAATATGTACAATCCAGTTTATAATTTCAAGCATGTCAGACCAGAATAATAGATAAATCATGCTGTTATTTAAATAAATTCCCTTGCTGACCGATACAGAGAACATATTTGCAGAATATTCGGAATTCAACAGTACAGATATCAGGCTAATAGTGAATAATCCTTGTCGCACGACTCCAGGAGTTACATGCTCTCCACATCTATTGATAAAAACCGGCTTTTGTTCCGGCGGTAAGAAATATGGGCATTAGTACAGAAAATAACACTGAAGATACCTTTTATCAGGAACTACTGAGGTCCTATATCGACAGCACTGACGATGCAATCTTTGTGCTGTGTGACGAAATGAAGTTCTTATTGTGTAACCACGCCGGAGAAAAATTCTTCGGGACATCCGAGGCCATACTGACTGAGCACAATAACCGGGCACCAATTCAGGAGCTGTTTTCAGATTCCGAAACCGCTGAAGCTTTCCAACGTAACTTACCGAAAGTACTCGACGGCGAATACCTGAAGTTTGAATCACATATCAAACCGAAAAAGGCTGATGCAAAATGGATAGAGTTCAGTTTGAACAGGGTTGCCCTTGAAAATATACCGATGATCGTTGTAGTGGCCCGCGATATTAACAAACGAAAGAAATTCGAAATAGAAATGGAGCGCCATAATGAAACCCTTGAGGCACTGGTAAAAGAACGGACAAAGGAACTGCTGTTGGCAAATGAACAAAAGGATAAAATTTTTTCCATCATTGCCCATGACCTGAGAGGACCCTTTTCACCTATACTGGGCTTTGCAGAAATTCTAAAGGAGGATGCGGGCACCCTTTCGGAGCAGGAACTGAAGGGATATGCGCACAGCATATACATTAGCGCAAAAAGACAGCACGAATTACTGGACGACCTGCTGGACTGGTCCAGACTTCAACTGGACAGGATATCCATTTCCAGAGATACCATTGACCTGAGACAGGCAGCCCAGGATGCCATTGATATTCTATCGGAACTGGCCACCCAGAAAAATATTACGCTGACCAACAATATTCTCTCAACAACTGTTCATGCAGACAGGAATATAGTAAACACTGTACTGAGAAACCTTATCAACAACGCTATTAAATTTACCCCGGAGAATGGCAGTGTCACGACTGCAGTGAACGAAAAAGATGATGACTATATTGTATCGGTAACGGATACCGGCGTTGGCATCAGCAAGGAAAAGATGAAACTAATCTTGTCCGAGAATGTAACTGAATCCAGCAAAGGTACCAGCGGAGAGGAAGGAACCGGACTCGGCCTACCTATCTGCATCAATATGATCAACAGACATGGTGGCAAACTGTACGCCAGCAGTGAGCCCGGAGAAGGAACGACGTTTTATTTTACGTTAAAGAAATTGATGGACTGATAATCAATTTCTGATAACGCGACAACCTTTCAATCACGAAGCAATTACAGGATCGATTATTATTTGGCCCTGTAGTTAAACATCAAATGGATGCCGAAGCACAATCGTCTCTTTACGATCTGGCCCGGTTGAAATAATATCGATGGGTATTTCGATGATTTCCTCAATCCGCTTAAGATAACTTTGTGCATTTTTTGGCAAGTCATCATATTGTTGCGTGCCTACTGTTGATTCGCTCCATCCCGGTACCGATTCATAAACAGGTTCACAAACGGAAAATGCCTCTGCACCAACCGGAGGGGTCTCCATTACCTTGCCATCTATTTTGTACCCAACACAGATCTGAATGTTTTCCAGTCCATCCAGTACATCCAACTTGGTGATACAGATGCCTGTTAAGCTATTTACCTGAATTGCACGACGCAGGGATACTGCATCAAACCAGCCACAACGTCTTGCCCGACCTGTGGTAGCGCCAAACTCATGCCCCTGTTTGGCCAGATATTCACCTATCTCGTCCTTCATTTCTTCGCCATCATAGAGCTCAGTAGGAAATGGCCCGGAACCCACGCGCGTAGTATAGGCCTTGGTAATCCCCAGGATGTAATCCATATAACGTGGACCCATACCGCTTCCGGTAGAAGCGCCGCCCGCAGTGGTATTGGATGACGTCACGTATGGGTAGGTTCCCTGATCAATATCCAGCAAGGTACCCTGCGCACCCTCAAACAATATGCTTTCACCATTTTTGTAATACGCATATAGCATGCCCGGAATATCGGCAATCATAGGCTTCAGGCGCTCTGCCATTTCAAGGCTTTTACCCAGCACTTCCTGAAAATCCACGGTATCCGTCTTGAAATAATTTTTTAATGCAAAATTATGGTACTCAAGAACTTCACCAAGTTTTGTTGCAAAGCGCTCAGGGTGCATCAGGTCACCCAGACGTAAACCACGACGGGATACCTTATCTTCATAGGCGGGACCAATACCGCGACCAGTCGTGCCGATAGCCTTATTACCACGCGCTATTTCACGGGCCTGATCCAGGGCAACATGGTACGGGAGAATCAACGGACAGGCTTCGCTAAGCTTCAGACGGTCGCTTACCGGCACACCACTCTGCTCCAGCATATCCATTTCTTCCAGCAATGCTTCTGGAGACAACACAACACCATTTCCGATCAGACACTGTACATTTTCCCTGAGAATTCCTGATGGAATCAGGTGTAACACCGTCTTCTTTCCATCGATTACCAGTGTATGACCTGCATTATGGCCACCCTGAAAACGTGTAACTGCGCTTGCCCTGTCTGTAAGCAGATCAACGACCTTGCCTTTGCCTTCGTCTCCCCAATGCGTACCGATTACAACTACGTTTTTACCCATGCTTGCGTGTTCCTGTTTATCAATTATTTATTTCTTACAAAAAAATCTTGATTTATAAACCTGATGTTAAAGTGAAACGATTTTCCATTGCCCATCTTGCTGTTCGAGTTTT